>NZ_JAYJLP010000007.1:0-144144 GCF_051949055.1 Acinetobacter sp. Brlt_5 | reverse complement strand
AGGCTCAGGCCTCTTTTTTATGAAATGGAGGAAAGCTTAATAATAAGTCTTGGAATTCGAAGCATGTAAAAAGGCTGGAATCAAACCGGTTAAGGCCGCACGAATATCCGGGCGCTCATTAATCAGTTGATGTGACCCTTCTTCCAGCATCAGCAAGGTTTGCAGGCGGAATTTACGCCGGATAAACTCGATGTTATAGCGCCAGTCCACAGTCTGATCCTGCGCGCCCTGGGCCAGCCACACCGGAATCCGGCACGCTGGTCGCTGTTCCATTTCCAGCATCCATTTGGACATGGCCAGAATCCAGTCCATGCCCATCATCCGTGGTTGTAACGGATCTTTTAAGCGCACAAAACGCAAAAATTCCGGGTTATGGTTATTGCGTCTGAAATGGCGCGGTACTTCGCGTTTAATCCGGCGGATAATTCCGAGGCCCACCGAATTATGCCACCAGGCACTTTTGGCCGGACGGATGAGAGGTGATAATAACAACACCCGCTCAACAAACGGATTCTCCCGGCGCTCGGCAAATTCCAGTAAATGATGCATCCAGATCGCACCACCGGTACTTTGCCCTACCCCTAGCCAAGGCTTAGGCAATTGATCGGCATTGCGCACATATTGGTAAATGGCATGTAATACCTGCTGGTAATGATCAAAATTCTGGATACTGGCGGGCGAGCCATTACTTAAACCATGGCCGGGCAAATCATAAGTCAAGACACTAAAGCCCTGCTCCAGAATTTCTTTGACAATCGGCTGATAAATGCCGCTGTGCTCCAGATAGCCATGCAGTAAAAACACCGTACCTTTGCTTTTTTCCAGCTTGCCCGCTTCAAGTTTAGGCTGAAACACCTGCACATGCAGTTTAAACAGCGGCATTTGCACATAACCCTGCCAATGCTCGCACTCTAAGCTGTCAAAACCGTAAAGCTGGCGATAGGCCTGAATATCCACCGTGGGCGCATAAGGCCGGTTCAGGTTTAAAGGCTCCAGCACCTGCGGCGTGGTATCGCGGCTAGGAACCGGTAAATCCAGCTGTTTCAGCACACTCGGATTTAAAAACGGGATATTCGGCATTATGGCACCTCCCGGCAGTCGCTCGAACCAAACAGCATATCGCGGATGGTGGCCAGCATTTCATAATTGGCACGGCGGCTATGATCATAGTTCTGCTCACTAGGCTGCCATTGGGTCAACTCGGTTGGAATTGGCGCGACCACCGGCACGGTTTCAATGCCGTTTAAGGCAAACAAACGGCGTGTGCGCGGCATGTGATATTGATCGGTGATTAAAATCACCGTTGGTGCGCCGCCTTTTTTCTGTAGCAGCAAGGAACTAAAACGCGAGTTTTCACAGGTGTTCATACTGCGATCTTCCAGCAAGTTGGCTTCAACCCCGCGTTCTGCCAGCCATTTCTGCATATAAGGTGCTTCAACACCGCTCAGCACAATGGGTAATTTATACTGTTTTTCAATTTCTAAGGTTTTTTCTAAACGTAGTCGTGTGTAGTTATTCACAATAATATCTTTTTGATTTTCATGTAAGGTCAGACCGCCGCCCAGAACCACAATTGCATACGGCTGGGAAGTTATTTGCGGCTTCTGGCTATTTTGTTGTTGAATCAGTGCGATATCCTGAAAAATTTCTTCATCAACCGGTACGGTTTCAACCGCTGCCACTTCATGGGTTCTTAAAAATTTCAGATACTGTTCCATTAGGGCCTGATTTTCAGAGCTGTCTAACTCCAATAAATCCTGTAACTGCTGTGAAGGCTGTGCAAGTTGCGCCTCAGATGCGGAAACATCGGCCAGCAATGGAATTTGCGGTGTGCTGTCCTGCTCTTGTTCCTGCTGACTGCGCTGCTCATCCTGAATTAAAGCCTGCAAGGCTTTATAGCGTGCCTGAATGATGGTGAGATTCTGTGAATTTTTGGCCTGAATCTCTTCTTCCATCACTTTTAAATAAGCTTGCCGGGCAATCCACAAATTCGAGCCAGGTTCCAGATTTTCCTGATCGGTCAGTGCCCCCATCTGCTGGCTTTGTGCAGCCACTTCATTGACCTCCACCGGCACAATGGTATTCAGCACTTTTATCACAAACTTGGAATAAAACGGCGAATAGATAAAAACCACCAGACAGCCCATCAGCACAAATAGCACAGCCGCCATTTGTACGATACGCACCATCCAGTGAGTTCTATTCATAAATGCCTAACCTGATTAAAAGGTATTGTGGGGAATAATCAGCCCGGCGTCATTAAACAGCACCGGTTCTGGTTCTAAGTGTATCCCAAATTTTTGGTACACGTCCTGCTGTACTGCCTGATATGTTGCCTGAACATCGGCCAGGGTCGCATTGGCATAATTGACAAGCACCAGTGCCTGCTTGTGAAACATACCGACCATGCCCAGCTGCTTCCCTTTCCAGCCAGCTTGATCAATAAGCCAGCCAGCTGCAATTTTGATCTGGCCTTCGGGTTGCGGATAATGCGGCATGTTCGGGAACTGAATCGCCAGCTGTTCATAGACCGCGGCAGTCACCACCGGATTTTTAAAGAAACTGCCAACATTTGGAAATTGCTGCGGATCTGGCAGTTTACTTTGACGGATCTGGATCACCTGGCGTTGCAGGTTTTCCGCGGTTTGCTCATCACCCACCGCGGTTTTTAAATCGCCATAATTCAGTTTCAAGTCCGGCTGTTTCCGCAGCTTGAACGTGACATGGGTGATGATATAGCGGTTTGGATTTTCTTTGAAAATACTGTGACGGTAGGCAAAATGGCAGTCACTGGCCAGAATCGAATTAAACTGACCGTTATAGCAGTCATAAACCTGTACCGATTCAATAAATTCACCGACCTCAACCCCATAGGCACCAATATTCTGTACCGGCGATGCACCGACCAGACCGGGAATTAAGGCCAGATTTTGCAGGCCAAATAACTGCTGCCTGGTGGTCCAGAGCACAAAATCATGCCAGACCTGACCCGCACCGACGCGAATGGTGCTGAAATTGTCATCTTCATTCAGGAATTCAGTGCCCTGAATATCCATATGTAACACCAGCGCCTGAATCTGCTCTGGCAGCAGCATATTACTGCCGCCCGATAAAATCAGCACATTCAGCTGCTGTAACTTGGCATAGTTTAAGGCTGCGATTAAATCATCGGTAGAATGCACCTTAATATAATGAGACGCATTTGCAGCCAGATTTAAGGTATTAAAAGGCTTAAGCTGGACCTGATGTTGAATGTTCATATTCTTAAACCTGATTTAAGCCAATTCTGTTTTTAAAATATTGATCCAGGCCTGTACGCTGGACTCACACTGATCCAGCACGCGTTCAAAGCCATCGGCTTCGCCATAATAAGGATCAGGCACTTCATGACGCGGATATTGCGGATCATGTTCGCTCATTAGCGCCACTTTGGCACGTAGCAGCTTTACGCCATATTCTTCGGCCGCATGACGTTTTAAATGCTGAATATTTTGCAGGTTTTCCTGATCCATCGCCAGAATCAGATCAAAATCCAGAAAATCGCGCGTGGTTAACTGACGGGCACGCAAGGAAGATAAATCATAGCCACGCTGCAAAGCATGTTGCTGGCTGCGCGCATCGGGTGCTTTGCCCGGATGATAATTACTGGTGCCGGCAGAATCGACCCAGATATTCAGTTGCTGTGCATCACAATAATGTCTGAACACCACTTCCGCGGTAGGTGAACGGCAGATATTGCCCAAACAGACACATAACACCTTGTATGGCGTTCTGGATGACATAACAACCTCAAAACTGCTTTCTTTTAAAGTGTCTTATGTTAAGTTATTTGCAGGATGAATCCTATATTGTCACTATAGATAAATGTTGATTTAAGTATAAAAATTAAGGATAAAGCGTATGAGCCCATTTCAATTCCAGACTGTGCCCAACATTATTGCCGGACTGGGCAGCATCCAACAGCTCAAAGCCCTCCTGACTGAACAGAACAATCAACGTGTGCTGCTGGTGACCGATCCGGGGATGGTGCAATTACAATTGCATGCGCCTGTTTTGGAAATTCTCGAAGCTGCAGGATGTAATTACTGCATTTATTCTAGCGTACAGGCCGATCCACCGGAACATATTGTGCTGGAAGCCGCCGAATTCGCCCGGCAAAACCAGATAGATACAGTCATTGGTTTTGGGGGCGGCAGCTCGCTGGATGTGGCTAAAATTATTGCCCTGCTGGCCCATCCTGAACAGAAACAGCAATTGCATGAGATGTATGGCATCAATCAGGCGCAAAAACCGCGTTTGCCTCTTATTCTAATTCCAACCACGGCCGGTACCGGCTCGGAAGTGACGCCTATTTCCATTGTCACCACCGGCGAAACCACCAAAACCGGCATTGTGTCTGCTGCCCTGTATGCCGATGTCACCATTTTAGATGCCAACTTTACCCAGAACCTGCCGGCACACATTACCGCCGCCACCGGTATTGATGCGATGGTACATGCCATTGAAGCCTATACCTCCAAACACAAAAAGAACTTTTATGCCGATATGCTGGCGATTCAGGCACTTAAACTGCTGAACCAGAATCTGCATCTGGTGCTAAAAGATGGTAACAACATGGAAGCCCGTCAGAATATGCTGGTCGGCTCGATGCTGGCCGGACAGGCCTTTGCGAATGCACCGGTGGCAGCAGTCCATGCACTGGCCTATCCGCTGGGTGGACATTTTCATTTGTCGCATGGGCACAGCAATGCGCTGGTCTTAACCGAAGTGCTGAAATTTAATGCACCAGCCGCCAAGCAGCAGTATGCCGAATTGATGACCTTGCTCGACCCATCCAGCAAAGGCTGTGTAGATGGCTTGTGTGATCTGTTTATTGACCACATGCAAAACTATCTGGACCGCAGTGGTCTGACCTTAAAACTGAATGCCCTGAATGTACCTGAAAACATGCTGGAACAGCTGGCCGAGGATGCCATGTTACAAACCCGCCTGCTGCAAAATAATCCACGCGACATGGAAAAACAGGATGCGCTGGCCATCTATCATGCGATTTATCAATAAGGCTGAAGCTATTTAAAGTTGTGGTAAATCAAAAATATAAATTTTCGATCTATTCAGGGATGACGTCTTTTTATGAAACCGGTAGCCAAAACCCGCGATCAATATACCTTCTTTTTACCGATTCAAACCCGCTGGTCAGACAACGACATGTATGGTCATGTCAATAATGTCATGTATTACAGCTACTTCGATACCGCTGCCAATGCGCTGCTGATTGAGAAAGCCGGACTGAATATTCATCAGGCCGAGATTATGGGGCTGGTGGTAGACTCTGGCTGCAGCTTTTTAGCCGAGCTGAGTTATCCGGAAGTGATTGAGGTCGGTGTGGCGATTGCAGCGCTGGGCAACAGCTCGCTGAAATATGATCTGGCAATTTTCAAGCAGCATCAACAGCAGGCTTCAGCTCAAGGACATATGGTGCATGTTTTTGTCGATGCGCAGCAACGTAAAAGCATCCCGATTCCAAGCGAAATGCGGAATGCCCTGTTGCCTTATCTGCGTTCTCAATAAACGGTTGAAATGGTCTGACGGTGGTTATTTCAACTGGATATTCTGCAATTCGCCATCAAAACTTTCGAGCAGCGATTTAACCTGCGGCTCCTGATGCAGCAGCTCACTGGCGCGTTGATAAGCACGTACTTTACGTTCCTGCTGCAAGCTATACGGTGTCACCTCTGTGACCTGTCCATACTGCACTTTCAGGAAGCTGTTCGGCCACTGCTGTTTCAGCGCTGCTTCTAAATGCTGTAACTGCGAATTTAACAATTGCTGATACTGCTCCGGAATATGGAAAACCGACTCAGCTTCAATCTGGCCGGTCATCAGGCCGTGTTGGGCCAGTTCCTGAACTGCCGGTGATAAATCACTATTACGGAACCAGTATTCCCATTTTTCCACACTCCATTCGCCCTCTAAGGACTGCACCGGCAGTTGCAGAATATCTTGCGGCATCAGACGCTGATCAGCACGTGGAATAGCGGTATTGTCTACAGCAGCAACGACAGGCTGGTTGACGGATGACGTCGGTGCTGGCTGCGCAAATAAACTGTCTTGCGGACTGGAATCCTGTGGATGCGTCAGCTCAGGCTGTGCGACAGACGAAACCGGTGCTGCAAGTTCAGCAGGCTGTTGAGTTGGCTGCGCAACGGCCGTTTCCGGTAAAGGTGCAATTTCATCAAACAGGAAATCATCACTGCTGGCCTCATCCTGCGTTTCCGGCTGATCAGCACGATCATCTTCATCTAAATCAAACAGCACTTCATCTGCCGCCGGATCAAAAATCATCTGCGCAGATGCCGCTTCTGCCGGTGTAGTCACCGGATGGTCTGGTTCGGATGGAGATGCAACTTCAGCAACCTCTAACGCTTCATCCTGCAGAAAATCATCTGATGATGGTTCAGCAACGGGTGGGTTTATAGCAGCAGTTTCAGCTTCTAATTCATCCTCAGCTGAAACAACGGGATGCACCGATTCAGGCTGCGCGGTAGCTGACTCGACTACCGGTGCTGCAGCAACTGCGTTGCTTTGTGCGCTGACCTGCGTCAAGGGCACTTCATTTGGCTGTAAGGGACGGAAAGCCAGCAGACGCAGCACGCACATCTCAAAGCCCTGCTCCTGGGTAACCGCCAGCTGTAAATCTGCGCGACCTTTGCTGGCAATCTGGTAATACAGCTGTAAATCCTGAGCCGAAATGCGCTGCGACAGCTGGGTAATTTTCTGGTTAATTTCGGCGCTATATTTCAGGCTTAAATCCGGCAGATATTGCAATAAGGCCAGCTCATGCAAGGTCGAAATCAGCTGATCCAGCACCAGTGATACATCCAGTGCCTGCTGACGGAACTGCATTAACAGTGCGCTCACGCGCGCAGTCTGGTTCTGATGAATCGCCAGAATCAGGTCATAAATAATGGTGCGGTCAATCAGCCCCAGCATGTCTTTGACATCCTGATGATGAATTTCACCCTGACCATAGGCAATGGCCTGATCGGTTAAGGACAAGGCATCACGTAATGAACCTTGCGCCGATTCAGCAATTTGCCAGATTGCATCCTGCTCGGCCTGAATCTGCTCTTTGCTGAGAATTGAAGATAAGTGCTCGGTAATTTCATCTACTGCCAAAGGACGCAAGGTAAATTGCAGACAACGTGAAATGACCGTAATCGGGAGCTTTTGAGGATCGGTGGTGGCAAACAGGAATTTAACATGCTCTGGCGGTTCTTCCAGCGTTTTTAGCAAGGCATTGAAAGAGTGCGTCGAGAGCATATGCACTTCGTCAATCAGGTAGACTTTAAAGCGGCCTTGTGTCGGTGCATACGGTACGTTATCGAGCAGTTCGCGGGTATCTTCCACTTTGGTACGTGATGCCGCATCAATCTCGATTAAATCAATAAAACGGCCTTCATTCACCGCCTTACAGGTCGGACAAACTTCACACGGCGTAGAGGTCACACCCGTTTCACAGTTCAGGCATTTGGCCAAAATACGCGCAATAGTGGTTTTCCCGACCCCACGAGTCCCGGTAAACAGATAGGCATGGTGTAAACGGCCACGCTCTAAGGCACTGGTCAGTGCACGAGAAACATGATTTTGTCCCACCAGCTCATTAAAATTACGTGGACGATATTTACGCGCAAGTACCTGATACATGTATGCTCCTTTTTACAGGTCTAAGCATACTGTTTTTTTAGTAAATAGTGAAATAAATGACGGGCGCATCCAAAGAAAAATCCCTTGTTCGCGCCAGCAAAAAAGGGATTAAAAATCAGTATATTTAGCAGATGATTAGCCAGTATTTAAACAGACTTGGCCAGAATAAAATCACTTTGCATTTGATAGCGTTTGCCTGTTTGATCTACACGAATCTCGAGCAATTGTTTTTCAAGATCGATATACAGCAAATTTCGGGTGTTGACTTGCAGCAGTTCAAGCTGCTGACGCGATGCATCTGCAAAGCGAATCCGCCCTTGAATCACTTCCGGTGCATTGTGCCGGCTCATACTTTCACGCACCAAGGTATAGGTTTCATCCTGATGAAGTTCTAAAGATACTGCCATTCCCGGACAATTATCACAACGCGATAAACAGCCCATACAAGGCGTAGTGCCTTTGAACTCACCGACCCACGCAGGAATTGCGCTCTTAGATTCCACCACGGTTTGGGATTGAGTTGAGTTTTGATCCTGACATCCGAGTACAACTGAACTGGCGACCAGCGGAATCAAAATGACTTTTTTCATCTTTGCACAACATCAAATTGACTAGTGCCAGAACATAGCACAAGCTACAGCTAAAAATCATCTCAAACTGTTTAAAACCAGCCCTTTCGGCCTTTTAACACACCATCGGCACAGCGTAAGGTTTCCTGGGTTAATCCCCACAAGCGATAATCGCCGGTGATGGAACCGGTCGGAAAATTATGGGTATAAGCAAAACTTAAATTCCGCTCTGGATCACACCAGGCACCTGAGCCATTAAAACCAATATGACCAAAACCTGACGATGCCGACTTGCCCAGGCTCAGAATGCGATGATAGCCCAAACGCCAATGCATCGGCAGCGGCATCACCCGGTCACGGGCGGTATATTGCACCTGACTTAAGGCCTGAAACACCTGTGGTGAAATCAGTCGTTGCCCCTGCCATTGGCCACCCTGCGCTAGCATGGCATAGATTTTGGCCAGACTTTGCGCGGTAAATACCCCGGAGGCTGCCGGCACAATCGCCTGTAAACCGGCATCACTAAAGAATGAAAATTTCTTCATGCCTTTGGGAATCATGGCATCCTGAAAATCTTGCGGATGTTGCCCACTGAAGGCCAGCAGCTTTTCTAAAGGCGATGCCGTACGTGCAGGTTTAGCAGCAGCCTGCTTTTTGGGAGGCTGGGCAGATTGGGCGGGCTGAGATGTGGCAAACGGTCGCGCCACCCGCGCTAATTCCTCTACCGGCACGCCAAAATAAGCTCCGTTTAATTCCAATGGCTCGCTTAAATGACGCTGCATCAGCACAGCCAGGCTTTCATTACAGGCTTTCTCCAAGACACCACCAACCTGCCAGCCAAAGGTCAGGGGCTGATAGGCTGCGTCACTGTTCGGAGGAAAACGCGGTTTGGCCGCGGCAATGACCTCCAGCATATGCGACCAGTCGGCCATTTCCGAGGCATCGGCAATCAGGTTACGGATATCGTATAAACCACTGCGATGACACAGCATATTTCTTAAGGTCAGCTGCTGTTTGCCCTGCGCCGCAAATTCTGGCCAATATTCTGCCACCGGCACATCATAATCCATCCGGCCCTGACTCACTAAAATATGTGCCAGCGTGGCCAGCACACCTTTCCCGGTGGAATAACAGACCGACAGACTATCCGGCTGCCAAGCCTCATTGGCAGATTTTTGACCGGTATAAATATCAACGACTTTATGTCCCTGAAAATAAACCACCAGCGCGGCGCCGCCTTGCGTTGAGCGGGCATCCTGAAAACGGCTAAACAGATGGGCCAAATCTTTAAACGGTTCTTCCACTGAACCACGATAATTCTGAATATCTGCACGCAGATAATCTTTTATGCTGTTCATGCATCCTTTCCAGCAATATGGTGAACAATGAAAAAGCCTAAATCCGGTTTGGGCTTAGGCGCTATGACTTAAAGTGCGCGAATGCTACCGCTGACATGCGGCTTCTGATTCTTTTTGCTGCGAATCAGGAAGTCAGTATTTTGTGCCTGCTGTGCCGTCAAGAATTCCACCTGAGATGGCAGATACATTGGCAATTTAAACCAGACATCGGCTTCATATGCATCTGGCAACTGGATATTGGCCAGCGCTTTGGCTTTACTCCACATACCATGTGCAATGGCCTGTTTAAAACCAAAGGCTTTGGCGGTTAACGCATGAATATGGATCAGGTTAAAATCTCCCGATGTCAGCGCATAACGACGACCGGTATTTTCCGACACATCCCACTGTCCTGCCGGTACATAATCCGGTACGGCACTTTCTGCTGCTTTAGCCGCAGGCTTGCTGCCGCTTTTCTGACGCGACAAATAGGTGGTTAAACCTTCCATCACCACTTCATTACCAACTTTAGCAGTGGTGATAAAATCAAACTGTACGCCTTTGTCATGTGGCTGCAATTCACCAAACTTGCAGGATAAAGTCAGCTGCTCATTCACGCCAACTTTACGGTATTGCTTGAGCTGATTGCGGATATGCACCAGACCTAAAATCGGAAATGGGAAAGCTTCCGCAGTCATCATGTGCATTTGCAGGCTTTGCGATAACACCGCCAGATAAATGGCCGGAATATAGCCGTTATTTTTAAAACCACAGACTTCGTTATAGGCTTTCAGATGTTTCTGGTCGACCTTGAATGAATCCACCACATATTCAACTTGCGGCAGAACTTTTTCACCCTTCGGCTTTTTAAAAATTAAGCCCTGAATCACTTTTGGATAGGCTAAATACGGCTTGGGAAGTTGACTAAAATGGCGAGTATTCATACTGAACCTTTGGAATATTTATCTTTTAAATCACCCTTTCTTTAATAAGAATTGGGTTTTCTATTTTAATTCCCTCAAATCCCTCCCGACCTCCCTTCAAAAAGGGAGAAGAAGTCCCCCTTTATTAAAGAGGGATTTTAGGGGGGATTCCGAGTGAGGGATATATTAAGCCCCTAACAGACTCTGACCACAAACACGCACCACGTTACCATTTAAACCGGTAGATGCAGTTGAGGCAAAGAAGGCAATGGTTTCTGCGACATCAACCGGTAAACCGCCCTGACTCATCGAGTTCATACGGCGGCCCGCTTCACGAATGGCAAACGGAATGGCCGCAGTCATTTGGGTTTCAATAAAGCCCGGAGCCACAGCGTTAATAGTCACACCATTTTTCAGCACCGGTGCCGTATATTTCACCACTCCAATCACGCCTGCTTTTGATGCTGCATAGTTGGTTTGGCCCAGGTTACCGGCAATCCCTGAAATCGAGGATACGCAGATGATACGGCCATTGGCATTCAGACCGTCATTTTCCAGCAGATAGTCGTTCACGCGTTCAATAGCAGCCAGGTTAATGTTAATCACCAGATCCCACAGTTCAGGCTTCATATTGGCCAGTGTCTTGTCACGGGTAATACCGGCATTGTGCACGATAATATCCAGACCGCCCTGTGCAGCAGCGGCCACTTTAATCTGCTCGCCCGCATCAGCGGCGGTAATATCAATTGCCAAGGTTGAACCCCCAATTTCAGAGGCAACACGGTCCAAGTCAGCTTGTTGCTGTGGTACGTCCAGACAAATCACATGCGCGCCATCACGTGCCAATACATGCGCAATCGCTTCACCAATACCACGGCTGGCACCAGTCACAACCGCGGTTTTACCTGCCAGTGGTTTAGCCCAATCCACATCGACCGTGTCTGCTTTAGAAACACGAATCACCTGACCCGATACATAAGCCGAACGCGGTGACAAGGCAAAACGCAAGCTCGATTCCAGGTTCGCTTCAGCGCCGTCATCAACATAAATCAGATTGGCGGCAATGCCTTTTTTAAACTCTTTCCCGACCGATTTAACAAAGCCTTCCAGCGCACGCTGTGCAATTGCATGTTTTACCGTTTTGGCGGTTTCTGGCGTGGTGCCAATGACCACTACACGGCCAGAGGCCTGAATCTGGCGCGCCACCGGATTAAAAAAGTTATAGAGCGCATTTAACTGCTCAGAATTCTGAATACCTGAGGCATCAAAGACCACCGCTTTAAATTTAGATTCTTTATCGCCCGCGTTAAAAGCACACAGGTTTAAACCGGCTTGTGCGGCGGCCTGCTGTAATTCTGCATTATTGCCGGCATAGCTATTGGCATGGATATTGGCCAGAACCTGGGCAATTGCACCCGATAATGTGCTTTCCGGCGCTGCGCCCAACAAAACTGCACCCTTGACCACAGGCGTCGCGCTGTCAAAACGCTCAAGGAAAGTTGGGGATGGCAGGCCTAAATTTTTAATGACAAATTTACCAATTGGAGATTTTGCAAAAGCTTGGTATTGGTCAGTCATGATTATTATCTCTCAGACAAAATGAATTTGTGATTAATCTAAAGTTATCCTTTAGCTTCAATATGATGTTAGATACTTTGTATTTCAATAGATCGATCAGTTTGTTATGAATAATACTTGAGATCATATACAGATGACTTGACCTGAAAGCATTCTGCAATGTCATTGTAGTCAATTCAGGCTATTCTAGATTATGCTAATGTAACCCCTAAGAAGATCATCAACATGCTTGGAAAAGCCTTATGAGCAAAACAACTCAAGAAAATCCGGCGGTCGAAAATTCTGCTACAGAAACTGTGTCAAATACATCAAAAAGTACAATGCGTACAACCAAAAGTTCTGGCACGGCAAATTCGTCAGCAAACCCTGCGGCTAAACCTGCACGCACCCGTGCGGCATCTACCCGTAAAAAAAGTACAACCCCTCCTCCTTCTGAAACTACAACTGAAACATCTGGTCAACAGGATAATACCATGAGCCAAAACACTGTCCGTCGCGTTGCGATTATCGGTGGTAACCGCATTCCATTTGCACGTTCAAATGGCGCTTACTTCACTGCCTCAAACATCGATATGTTCACCGCCGCTTTAAATGGTCTGGTAGAACGTTATCGTTTAGAAGGCCAACGCCTCGGTGAAGTCGTTGCCGGTGCTGTACTCAAACACAGCCGTGATTTTAACATGACTCGTGAGTGTGTACTGAACACTGAATTGGCTCCTGAAACACCTGCTTACGATATTCAGCAAGCGTGTGGAACCGGTTTGCAGGCAGCTTTTTTAGTGGCCAATAAAATTGCTCTGGGCCAAATTGAAGTCGGTATTGCTGGTGGTGTCGATACCACTTCCGATGCCCCGATTGCTTTTGGTGACGGTTTACGTAAAGCCCTGCTGGAGCTGAATATTGCCAAAACCGGTAAAGACCGCTTAAAAGCGCTGACCAAAATCAATATCAAAGACCTGATGGATGCACCGAAAAATGGTGAACCACGTACCGGTCTGTCAATGGGTGACCATCAGGCGATTACTGCGCTGGAATGGGGCATCTCGCGTGAAGCGCAGGATGAACTTGCTGCATCTTCACACCAGAAAATGGCAGCCGCCTATGAAGCAGGTTTCTTTGATGACCTGATCACACCATTCTTAGGTTTAGAGCGTGACAACAACTTGCGCCCGGATTCTTCAGTAGAGAAACTGGCTAAACTGAAACCAGCCTTTGGTAAAGGTGATGCGCGTACCATGACCGCAGGCAACTCAACCCCACTGACCGATGGTGCATCTTGTGTTCTGCTTGCTTCTGAAGAATGGGCCAAAGCCAATGGTCATGACGTACTGGCTTACTTAACCTTCCAGGAAACGGCTGCAGTTGATTTTGTCGAGAAGAAAGAAGGCCTGCTTATGGCGCCAGCCTATGCCGTACCACGGATGCTGGAACGTGCCGGTCTGACTCTACAAGACTTTGACTACTATGAAATTCACGAAGCTTTTGCTTCACAAGTGCTGTCGACCTTAAAAGCCTGGGAAGATCCAAAATTCTGTAAAGATCGCTTAGGTCTAGAAGCACCATTGGGTTCAATTGATCGTAACAAGCTGAACGTAAAAGGTTCTTCTCTGGCTGCTGGTCACCCATTTGCTGCAACCGGCGGACGTATTCTGGCGACTGCTGCCAAACTGCTGAATGAAAAAGGTTCAGGTCGTGTGCTGATTTCAATCTGTGCTGCAGGCGGTCAAGGTGTAACAGCGATTGTCGAGAAGTAATTTCCCCTGCCTTCACTGAAAAAGCCACTGCCTGGTGCAGTGGCTTTTTTTATGGACGTTTTATTACCTTTTTATTGTCTGCTCTTAAATTCATCAGACGTATTTTAAACAGACTCACGATAGGCCGGTGCATAGCCCAGACGTACCTCAATCGCGTCATAACCCCACTGGAAGATAAAGGTATAGACCAAAATACATAAGGTCAGGCTTAAATCCAGCAAAAAGGCCTCGGGCAGACTCATCTGCATGGCATAGGCCACCATTGGAATGGTGGCTAACATTAAGCCACCCTCAAAACCAATGGCATGTAAAATCCGTACTTTCACCGTACGCTGGAGCTGTCTGCGTGCTTCAAATTTTTCAAAAAAATGATTAAACAGCATATTCCACAAGACCGAGGTTACTGCCATGGCCACACCCAGGCTACCGGTCACTTCCAGCGGCATCTTGAAAATCAGGCATAAAGCCAGGGCAATAATCACCAGTAAAATCAGTTCATAACTCAAGGCATGAATTAATCTTCTTTTCGACAGCAACATGTTAAACCGTATCTATTTCATCAATTGCTGCCATCTTATTTTTAAATTATCGACAAATCGAGTTAGAATCTTTCAATATTATTGACAGGTTGCTACCCATGAATGTGAACCAGGAACAGCTGATCATCTTTAAAACCGTGATTGAATGCGGTTCTTTTTCCGCAGCGGCGCGGCAACTGGGAAAAGTGCCATCTGCAGTAAGTATGTCAATTGCCAATCTGGAAATTGACCTGAACTTGAATCTATTTCAACGCATCGGGCGTGAACCGGTGCCGACCGCACAGGCGCTGACGCTGTATGAAAAGACCGAGCAACTGCTGGTTGAAATGAACCAGTGGAAACAGCATGCCGCAGCGTTAAGTGAAGGACTGGAATCGGAACTGAATATTGTGGTGGTGTCCGAGCTGATTCATAGCGACTGGACCCAGTACATTGCCCTGCTGCAGCAGGAATTTCCAACGCTACAGATCAATATATTTTCAGCGCCGCAGGAAGATGCCATGCATATGCTGGTCGAACAGTCGGCGCAACTGGCAGTGATGTTTGAACGTGAACAGCTCGACAGTGGCGAGCAGTTTGTAGAACTGAAACGCGAAGCCTTGGTGCCGGTGGCGGCCCGAGATTTTGCCTTGGCCCAACAGGCACCGGTCAGCTTTGAGGCTATTTTGCACAGCCGGCAAATTGTGGTGGCCAGCCGTGACCGTCGTATTCAGCCGGAACTGTTATTTTCCAAACAGTACTGGCGCACTGATAATCATCATACTGCCTGCTCGTTAATTTTACAGGGTCTGGGCTGGGGTGTGTTGCCGCTGCAAATGCTGAATGAAAACCCGAACTTAAAGCAGCAACTACAGGTTTTGGACTTTCTGGATTTCTCGCCCAAGTTTGAATATTTTGTCGATCTGGTCTGGAGCCGTGAAAGCAAACTGGGGCTGGCTGCTCGTTTTTTGATTAATCACTTGCGCAATCAACGAAAAAGCACAAATTAGACACTGATCTGTAACGCTTTTCACTTGGGTTAAATCCAGTTTGTGTTATAAATAATTGCATAAGCAATAACCGAACAACTAGAGAAGCGGATTCAATGACACAGAACGCCTTAAACCAATTAAAACGCTTAACAACTATTGTGGCCGACAGCAGTGACTTAACTGCCATTGAAAAGTTTCGTCCTTTAGATGCAACAACCAACCCGTCTTTAATTACCGCGGCGGCTGAACAGGCCGACAGTAAACCGCTTTTAACCGAAGCCTTTGATCAGGCCAAAGCAGAAGGTTATCAGCAAGACGAACTGATTGAACGCACCATTGATATTTTAACCGTCAAGTTCGGGGTAGAAATTCTTAAACTGATTGATGGCCGTGTATCGACTGAGGTAGATGCCTCGCTGTCTTATGATACAGATGCCACTATTGCCAAAGCCAAAGAACTGCTGGCACTATATAAAGAATATGGTATTGATCAGAAACGTATCCTGATTAAAATTGCTTCAACTTGGGAAGGCATTCAGGCCGCAAAACAGCTGGAAGCAGAAGGCATTCATACCAATTTAACCTTGCTATTCGGTCTGCATCAGGCACATGCCTGCGCTGATGCCAACGTCACGCTGATTTCCCCTTTTGTCGGGCGTATTCTGGACTGGTACAAAAAAGCCGAAAATGTCATGTACTACCCAATTGAAAAAGATCCGGGTGTGCTGTCCGTGAAAAAGATTTACCAGTTCTACAAACAGCATGCGGTGAAGACTGAAATCATGGGTGCCAGCTTCCGCAGTATTGATCAGGTCTTGGCGCTGGCCGGTTGTGACCTGTTAACCGTTTCACCCAACCTGCTGGCCGAACTGGAACAGGATGAGCGTGAAGTCACAGCACAACTCTCAAGTGACACGATTGAAGCTCAAGGCGAGCTGGAGCCAATCACAAAAGAGAAATTTAAACAGCAGCTGGAACATGACTTAATGGCCTTCCAGTTACTGCAAAGTGGTATTGATGGCTTTATTAAAGCGCGTGAACAGTTAAGCCAGTTATTGCGCCAAGGCTTTGGTATTGATGGCGAAATTAAAGCTTAATTTTTCTGTTTAGCCGCGCCGCTGTGCGCGTATTCCAGGCCGATGTTGCTATATAATGCTGCATCGGCCTTTTTAGTTCTCTGGATTTCCTGTGTTTGGTATCACTGACGTAATGACGTTCATTATTGGAACCATTTTAATTGTGATCCTACCCGGCCCCAACTCTTTATATGTGATGTCAATTGCCTCACGCTTTGGCATTAAAGCCGGCTATCTGGGCGCTTTAGGCGTTTATACCGGTGACCTGATTTTAATCCTGTGTACCGCCTTTGGCGCAGCCTCCGTGCTACACAGTTTTCCATGGCTGTTTATAGCGCTGAAAATGATTGGCGCGCTGTATTTAAGTTATTTGGGCATACGTCTGATGATTGCCGCCTATCGCACCTGGCAGCCCGAGAAAAGCCGCTCGACTCAAACCAAGAATAGCAACAGTACGCCAGAACAGGTTCATCCTTTTCGCACCGCATTAACCATTAGTATTTTAAATCCGAAAGCGATTCTGTTTTATCTGTCTTTTTTTGTGCAATTTGTTGATCCGGCCTATCCTTATCCGGCGCTGACCTTTACCCTGCTGGCCATTATTCTGCAAATCATCAGCATGAGTTATCTGTCAATTCTGATTTTTTTCGGAATGAAACTGGCAACCTATTTCAACCGGAATTACCGCCTTACCGCGACCGGTGTGGCCGCAGTTAGCCTGCTGTTTTGTGGTTTTGGCTTAAAACTGGCCAGCTCGACCCTATAAAAATCAAGCAAAATTTTTAACTTCTGATAAAGATTTGAGCTTTTAGATGGCCATTGAAAGGCGTATGATTTATCGGCTTTCTCTCCCATTTTTATTGTGCAACGGATTATGCAAAAGCTTATACATGATTTTTCTATTCCGGCTGTTTTTGCTGGATTTATCACTTTTTTAATTGGTATTAGTGTTTCTGCCGTACTGGTGATTCAGGCGGCGCAAACTTTAGGGGCCACAGCCGAACAGATTACCTCCTGGTTCTGGGCTTTGGGTCTGGGCATTGGCCTGTCGGGCTTGCTGCTCTCATGGAAATTCAAATATCCGGTGTCGACGTCCTGGTCAACCGCCGGGCTGGCCCTGATTATTGCCACGGGCAGTGGTTATAGTCTGAATCAGGCTATTGGGGCTTTTCTGGTGTGTGGCGTGCTGACTGCACTGTTGGGCTTTTTCGGTATTTTTGAACGTCTGTTTCGTTATATTCCACAAAGCCTGACCAGCGCCATGCTGGCCGGCGTGCTGCTGAAATTTGGTATTGCCTTGTTCGCCAGTATTCAACATGAATGGGCATTTATTCTGTCTTTACTGGCAGCCTATGTACTGTCAAAACGCTTCTGGCCACGCTATAGCATTGTACTGACCGTAATCGCGGCGATGCTGCTGTGCCCACTGGTACTGGATTTCCATTTTCCTGTGGTGAGCTGGTCATTGGCACAACCAGTGTGGATCAGTCCGGAATTTAGCCTGCCCGCGATTTTGGGTCTGGCTTTACCGTTGCTGGTGATTAATCTGGCCTCTCAATATTTGCCCGGCATCGCCATTATTAAAAGCTACGGCTATCAGCCGCATGTTAATCAGTTGCTCGGCTGGACCGGTACCGCGCAGGCCGTGTTATCGCCTTTTGGCTGTTATAGCGTGAATATTGCAGCGATTAGTGCCGCCGTTAGTCTGGATCATCAGGTGCATCCGGACCCATCAAAACGCTATATTGCCGGCATGAGCTGTGGCCTGTTTTATATCCTGATGGGCTTGTTTGCCGCCACCTTAACCAGCCTGCTGATGTCTTTTCCGGCAGTGCTGATTACTGCATTGGCCGGTATCGCCCTGTTTGGCACCATTGGCCATAACGCCTTTATTGCCTTTAAAGAGGTCGATGACCGGGAAGCCGCATTAATGACCTTTTTACTAAGCGCTTCAGGCATCCAGTTCTGGGGCATTGGCTCGGCCTTCTGGGGACTGGTTTGCGGTGTGGTGGTGTTACTGGTGATGAAATTTCCCTGGAAAGCCAAATCCTAAAGACTAACATGATGACCAGCAGATTTTAGGGCGCGGATCTATCTGTCTGATCCGCTTTACTATAATCGGCCAGAAATGACAGGGTCTGCTCAAAAGTCTGCTGGCTTTCGGGCAGATGCATTAAGAACTGATATTCATGAATCAGCCAGCGTTTAGAGTCGGGATAAAATACTGCTTTTACTGGCACCTGCTGCTGCTTTAACACCTCTAACAGCGGTAAAGATTGAGTATCAGTCAGAAAATCCTTATTGCCGCCACTTAAAAATACCGGTGGAAACGCGGGAGTAATATGCTGAATCGGTGAAATCTGCTGCAGAAATTCCGCATCCTGTTTGCGGTCGCCGGTATAGGCCTGCACCATGTTATAAATGCCCCACTCGACAATTTTGATTTCATCCGGCGCGGTTTTAATAAAATACGGTAAATCATAAATCCCGCAGTGCAAAATCACCCCTTTCAGCTGTGTTAAGGCCAGAACCGGCACAAATTCCGAATGCGCGGCAAATTCCGGATTACTCAACAAGGCTGCATAATGGCTGGCCAGATTGGCACCGGCAGAATCTCCAGCCAGAAATAGTTGCTCGGCATCAACACCAAACAGCGCGCCATGTTCCTGAATATAGGCCAGTGCCTGATTAATCTGGTGTAACTGGGTGGGATAAGTCGCCGCTGGCGCCAGTTGATATTGCAGTGAAAACACCGGATAACCGGCATCTGCCAGCCGTTTAAAATAACCGCGCGCATGGGCTTTGGAACCGGAAATCCAGCCACCGCCATGAATCCAGACCACGGCCGGGCGTAATCCGGTATCATCAGGTGTCTGTGCTGGCAAATAGACATCCAGGCTTAAATCCGGATCTTGCTGATACTGGATATTTTCCAGCACCCGCACCTGCTGCGGTGCATCCCGATCCATCAGTTTCTGTTGCAATTGGGTGGTCAGATTAAATGCGCCGGCAATAATACGGCTATTACCGGCTGTGCTTTGGCAGCCACTCAGCACCAGCAGCAAGCTCATGCACAGACTTAACATCAGATACTTCATTTCACCCATCTTCCTGTTTATACAGCTGTTTTATTTTTCTTCACTATAAAGCAGCCGCCGCGCAGATGGAACCCGGTTTTTCACGACAATGCGATCTGACAATGTAGAGTATTCCAGTCAGAATTATTTGTTAAATCAAAGACCTACTTAAGTGGTATTGTGATTGAAAATCTGTATCTTTTTTGCAGACAGAACACCGGAATAAATTGAATGCCCCCCGGTGATGTGCTATCTATAGAGTATAGCTAAACATTAAGTTCATTATATCAATAAGGAGTTTCTCCATGGCGTATCAGCATATTCTCGTTCCGGTCGATGGTTCTCAAATTTCCTATTCTGCGGTGCAACATGCAGCTGAAATTGCCCGTGCCTTTAACAGTCAGCTGAGTCTGGTGAGTCTGGTGGCGGAAGACCCGTTCACTGATGCCGATTTCTATTATTCCTCTGCCATCATGAAAGAATATTTTGTGCAGGCACACGGTAATGCACAAAAAGCCCTGAAAGAAGGCCAGCAAATTGCCGAAGCTGCAGGCGTTACTGTAAGTACTAAAATTGTGGAAGGTGAAGTATCGGCCAAGCATGTGGTTGAAGCTGCACAAGAAATGGGCGTTGACCTGATTGTGATGGGTTCACACGGTCGTAAAGGCTTCCAGAAATTCCTACTCGGTAGTTTTGCTCAGGATGTACTGCGCAGTTCTGAATTGCCGGTGCTGGTCATTAAGGCCTAATTGCCCTACTACAGCTCAGAATCCTGAATGCTTTTGATGTACTTTCATTCACTGTCAGTTTCAATAAAGCCCGCGATATTCATATGTAAAAATAAGGAAAACTGTCATGACCAGCTATAAACATATTCTTGTTCCAGTGGATGAATCCCCGATTTCTTATGCTGCTGTAGAACAGGCTTTAAGTCTGGCCAAAGATTTAGGCTGCCAGGTCACGGTAATGAGCGTGATTGCGGTTGACCCATTTGTCGGCGTCGATTTTTATAAAGTTGCTCCGGCCATTACCGACTATTTCATGCAGGCCGAAAAAAATGCCAAACTGCGCTTGCAGGAAATTCTTGATTCTTTCCAGCGTGAAGGCGTGCAGGTCGATCAGAAACTGGCGCACGGCGTTTCACCCTCAGATGGCATTATGCAGATTGCCGATGAAGTCGGTGCCGATCTGATTATTATGGGCTCACATGGCCGGACCGGTTTCAAGAAAATGATGCTGGGTAGCGTAGCGCAAAACGTGCTGACCCAATCGCCTATTCCGGTGCTAATTGTAAAAGTCTAAAGTAAATCTAAAGCTGCCATAAAAAAACTCCTCAACGTGAGGAGTTTTTTTTAAATCTGCTGAACAGCGGTCAGGGTTTGGAAATTTCCTGATGCAATGCCTGTAAAAACAGTTCTGCTTCAATTTTATTCGGAAAGATGCGCTGATACAGCCCCTTGTCCTGCATCGAGTGTGGTGTATATTCAATAGACACCATAAAACGCTCTTCATTCAATATTCTGTTCACTCTTAACGCAATAATATGTCGTGAATTCAAGTAAAAACCATCTTCAATTTTAACCAGCATCACTCAACCTCTTGTTCACGCCAGAACCCGGCTTTTTCACCTGAACCTTTCCAGGCTAAAAATAAAAAAGCCCACCACAATGATGAGCTTTTTTATTTAAATTATCTAAACACGTTTCAGCCTTAATTTAGCATACTCCCCGCGAATATGCGGGAAAGTTCACATAAAGTTACAGCTAAATACCGAGAAAATAAAATAAATCTTCATTATTCTATTTTTTCGAACGAAAGCTGCACCGGTTTAGACATTCAGCATACTGTTTAAAGTTTCAACCACGTTTTTCGATTTCACCAAGGGCTTCAAGGTTTCCAGGGCCACCTGTACCTGACTGCGCTGTGGTTCATCCAGCGTATACCAGCGTGACAGCACCTGCAGCAAACGTGAACCTAAAATCGGGTTCTTTTCATCGAGGTATTTGGCCAGATGGATATAATGCTGCACCCCAAAACTCCAGGTATTTACCGGATTCATATTCAGACCACCACTAACCGAACGAATGCGGTTTGGCGTACCCAGATCATAGTCCGGATGCTGGGTTAAGGTATGAATGGTTTCAGCCGTTGCATTTGGATGGGAGGCCTGTACAGTAAACCACTGGTCTAAAGACAGCGCTTCATCTTTAAAGCGGTCATAGAAATCCTGCAGGCAGGATTCGGCTTGCGGTGCATCATTCCAGACCAGTACACGTAGCGCGCCTAAACGTTCTGACATATTGCCAGTATTCTGATACTGCTGATGCGCCAGATCAAAGGCTTCGGTATCGCCCTGACGTGCCATCAGACTGAGCATAATATTCTTCAGCGCACGCACGCCCATGGCCTGTGAAAACTCTTTTTGCAGGTCCGGGTCCAGACTTAAGTAAGTTTCCTTACAGAAAGCACCCAATTCACGCGCCAGCGTATTTAACAAGGCTTCACGTTTTTCCTGAATGTCCACCGGACTATAGTGCTGATCAATCCGGCTGCCCAAATAACCTTCACTTGGTACATCAAAAATTCGTGAGGCCAGTAACGGGTCCTGATTGACCAGTGCCGGCACCGTGTTTTTCATGGCCTGAAGATAACTTTCTACCGCATGACCATTTAGCAAAATGCGCTCCAGCAAGGTCTGGGTCGCCTGCCACTGGTTAAAGCCGTTGGTTTCATACTGCATCAGGAAGGCCAACTCGGCATCACTGGCATCAAATTCCAGATTTACCGGCGCCGAGAAATTACGTAACAGCGACACCACCGGTTTGGTATTAATGCCGCTAAATTCGATGGTTGCCTCATCCTGATCAAACAGATACACGCCATCTTTTACGCCATTTTCAAACAGGGCCTCAGATTGCAGCGCATATTGCTCGCCGGTTTCAGCATTAAACAGCGCCAAAGCCACCGGAATTGGCACGGCTTTCAGGTCTGGATATTTCGGATGCGCTTTCAGGCTCTGTTTAAAGCTTAAACGATAGGTTTGAGTCGAAGCATCATACTCGCCATGTGCCTGCAGTTTTGGAGTACCCGGCTGGTTATACCAAGTTAAAAATGCCGATAAATCAACGCCTGAACCCGCAGTGAGTGCCGCAACCCAGTCTTCGACCGTCACCGCCTGACCATCATGACGGCGGAAATATTCATCGGTACCGGCACGGAATTTTTCCTTGCCGAGCAAAGTCGACATCATGCGGTTAATTTCCGCCCCTTTTTCATACACCGTGGCGGTATAAAAGTTATTAATTTCAACAAAATGATCTGGACGTGGCGGATGCGACAATGGACCAGAATCTTCCGGGAACTGGTGCGCTTTTAATACCGCGACATCATCAATCCGTTGTACTGCGGCCGATTGTAAATCTTCTGAAAACGACTGGTCACGGAAAACGGTCAAGCCTTCTTTTAGGCACAGCTGGAACCAGTCACGACAGGTAATCCGGTTACCGGTCCAGTTATGGAAATATTCGTGTGCGATGACCGATTGAACGCGCATAATGGCTGCATCGGTGGTGTATTCTTCATCGGCCAATACACACGAGGTGTTAAAGATGTTCAGGCCCTTGTTTTCCATCGCGCCCATATTGAACTGGCTAACCGCCACAATCATATAGTTGTCGAGGTCATACGGCAGACCATAATGTTCTTCATCCCAGCGCATCGAATGTTTTAACGCTTCCATGGCGATGTGACATTTAGGAATATCTTTTTCTACCGCATAAATTTCCAGTGCCACATTACGGCCTTCAGAAGTCACATAGCTGTCTTTCAGCACCGCTAAATCGCCGACCACACAGGCAAACAGATAACTTGGCTTTTTGGTCGGGTCCTGCCAGATCGCATAATGACGCTGGGCATCGACCTCGCCTTTTTCAATCAGGTTACCATTGGCCAGCAGCACCGGATATTTTTTATCGGCTTCCACCCGGGTGGTAAATACCGACAGCACATCCGGACGGTCCGGATAGAAGGTAATTTTACGGAAACCTTCCGGCTCATTCTGGGTCACAAACAGATCACCAGCCTGATATAGACCTTCCAGCATGGTATTGCTTTCCGGATGAATCACCACCCGGGTTTCAATACGTGCACGATCTGGCGCATTCTGAATTACCAGCTGTTCAGCATCAAGCTGATAGTCATTTTCGGTCAGTTGCTGACCGTTCAGATGAATAGATTTCAGCTCCAGGTCACGGCCCAGCAGCACCAGATCACCTTCGGTCTGGCGCTGCATCTCCAAAATAGCATTGACGATGGTGTGGTCTGCATACACCTGAATATCCAGATTAATTGAATCCACCAGAAATGCAGGTTTTTGATAATCTTTTAAATAAATAGTTTGGTCTGCTTCAACCACTGGATTTGCTGCGATATTCATATCATGTCCTAATTGTTTATACGCCGGGGCATTATGCGGATGATGTCTTGATCATACGCCAACTTTTTCAGTCTGTCTGCTGAATGCGCTTCTGTTCTAATATGGGCATCCGGCCACAACTTTTCAATTCATCATTCAACTAAATCTGTTTAAAAATACAGAGATGCTGAATTATGCAGCGAATCCAACAGCTTAATCTGCCCGCTAAAATCTTCTCGCGCTGGTGTTGCGCCATGCTGGTGCTGTTCTGCCCATCTGACCTGAAATTCTGCGCTATTGAGATACAAGTTCCTACATAAACCTGCCACTTGACTACATTCTGTAATCAAAGACCTGTGATCTGTGCAACTAAAAATATACTGCGAGATAAAACCGGATAATTTCCCAAGTCTAAACAGAGGCTTATTTAGACTTCGTCAAGATAAATCCGGTGACAATTCGCCAGCATTTGCGAAGGGAGATTTATTCAAATTTAGCTTTTCAATTTCGCTTCTAGAGTCAAACAGTTATCGGCTAAATGACGCTTTCAGTTGGATGGATCGCCATTTCAGCGTAGGTCATTACATTATTTTCAAATCGGCTACATTTTGTGCACGCTTCTTGCTTGTATTTAAAGGCGCCGAGCGCATGATAACAATGATGAAAAAACGAGAAGAGGTGTGAGATGTATTTAAAAGAGCATATCGTCCGTGTAGAAAATATTAAAACCCTGCAAACCCTCGATCAGGCCAACATCGACCATAAAGTAATTGCCCTCTTTATGAGCTGTGAAGGTATTCCCATGCAGACCAATGAAGTTACCTCTATTTTGAATACCTATGATGCCCTGGGCAGCAAGAAAATCCCAAGCAAAAAAGTACAGGCACTGATTCAGGCCAAGCAACTTGGTGAGGAGGATGATTCGCTACCGTGTCCGGTATAATCCTCTCTCCTCTAACTTCCATTTAAAATACGGCGTCCTGCCGTATTTTTTATGAAAAAGAGCTGTTCAAGTCAGGGCGTTTAAATTCAGCATAGTGTCCAAGTTTTCTGCTTTATGTTTTTTTTGAGCAAACCAATGCGGTCCAGCCATGTATAATCCAGACATCCTATTTCTAAAATGATGACTGCACCTGAATATGCTCCAGATTCTGCAAAAACAGTTAGATGAAAGCACCTCGTGTCCGCTGTGCCGCGCTGCCATGTATTGGGTGGAAGCCGAACAGTACGATCAGGAGCTGAGCTATCACGAGTGCAGTTACTGCGAACATAAAGTGTATCCGGGCAATTTGCACAGTTGTCATTGCCCGGCCTGCGAAAAAAAACGCAAACAGCTGATTAAAGAAGCGCTGGTACAGGAAAACCGCAAGCTCAAAAATAAAGGCAAAGATAAAGACATGATTGAGCACAAGCTGAATCAGTTAAGCTTTATCCAGAAACTGTTTTTATTGTCGATGCTGGACGATCAGGTACATGAAAATACCCAGCATGATGAATATATTTACTGGGAACGGATTAAATTCCAGCCTTTTTCACCCAACTATTTATATCAGAAACAGCTGATCAAACAGCTGCTTGACCAGCAAATTCTGGTGGCCAAGGAATTCGCCGATGAAGCCGGCCAGTATTATGTGAACGTGCGACTGGACGGTTATTCAGAGCCGAGTCTGTTCAGTATTACCCATCAGCTTCGACAATGGTTTTACCAAAATTTGAGTCAGGGCGTGCCTTTTCACAGTTCAGATGAGGTCAAAGACGCCATTTATGAACTGATGTATGAAAAAGTGGTGCAGTTCATGCAGTTTTATTGCCGCATCTGGCAGGTGCAAATTTCCGGCAATAACAGTTTTAAAAGCCTGTGTTTTCGCCTGCTGGACAGTCTGGCAGTGGGTCAGATTTTTTATCTGGTGCAAACCGCGCTGGATTATCTGCATGGCCAGAAATTATTACAGCCACGCAATGAAAAATTCATTAATACCAATCTGCTAAAAAAAACCGTAGAACAGTACCGTGAACGTGGCCTGCAAGAAAAATGGATGACCACCACGCTGCCACATCCACCACAACTACCGATGAGCAAAATGGTGGAAATTCTATTTTTCCGTTTTCTCAATTATGATGAAATGATCTTTGTACAACCGATCTGGAAAATCTGGGAAAAGATTGAACCGCGCTTAAAATTTTATGCCTTAAAACGCTGTATGCACTGCGGCTCGGATGAACTGGATGTCGATTATGATGCCCAGCATTATGTGTCCTTGTTCTGCCGTCGCTGTAAACAGCAAGACCACTACTTTACCCAATAAAGGGGTAACTGATGAATTATCCAGAACAGCTTTCCACTCTTGACAGCAGCCTGCCCGATGAAACCGCGGCAATGATTGAAAAAATTATTGAAGCCTGGAGCCTGCTTAAAACCCGGCAACCACTGGTGCAATGTATCACCAACAGTGTCGCCACCAATTACACCGCCAATATTCTGCTGGCTGCCGGTGCATCACCGGCCATGATTGATAATCCTTTTGAAGCAGAAAGCTTTAGCAGTATTTGCAGCGCCTTAAGTATTAATTTGGGCACACCGACCAGCGAACAGATGCAGGCCATGCAGATTTCGGCAGAAACGGCCCAGCGTCTTGCCAAACCGTGGGTGCTGGACCCGGTCGGTTATGGGCCCGTCTTAAAATGGCGCTCAGATATGGTTGATGCGCTATTGGCCTTTCAACCGAGTGTGATTCGCGGCAATGCGTCGGAAATTGGCGGCTTGGCCGGCGCACAGGTAGAATCCAAAGGTGTTGATTCGACCCTGGACAGCACCGCGGTATATGCACAGGCCAAAAGCCTCTTGGCGCATGCCGAATGTATTGCCATTTCCGGTGAATCCGATTTTATTCTGTCCAGACAGCTTGAACAGGTGGTGCAGGTGAATGGTGGCTCGGAATTACAGCCCAAAGTCACCGCAACCGGCTGTGCCCTAGGCGCTTTAATTGCGGCGTATGCCGCGGTCAGTCCGGTGACCATTGCCACCATTGCCGCGCATGTCCATTTTGCCATTGCCGGAAAACTGGCCCACGCGCAAAGTTCACAGGTTGGCAGTTTTAATGTGGCGTTTATAGATGCAATTTTCAGTCTGGATGCGGACACCATCCGTGAACATGCCGATTTAAAATTTCTGGCGCCTTAAGACACCTTCCGGTCCAAAGCAAAGTTGAGTGCCGTTTCGGTCAGGGTTTTACTGTCTAAACGGCAAATACACATCAGGCCGATGCCATCAAAATAGTCCGGTGCGTGTTGCAGAAAAAAATCGCAATGCGGATTGGCATGCACTCTTAACTGTTGCAGCTCCTCTTCACTGCGCAGCGGCACACAGGTCTGATGCACATAAATATCTTCATCACGCTTCTGGATGTCGTGTTGCCGGCTGGCTATCACCTGCAACACGCTTAAATAATCCTCCGGCATCCGGATATCACTGCGTGGATAAAAGCCCCGAACACGTGATACAAAATGTGCATAAAGCTTCGGCTGGTTGATGGTGGCAATAAACCACATGGGCGTTAAAGGATATTTAAAGCGCTGGTTCAGCATGGCTTTGAGCGCACTGTTGATGATTTTATGGTTGTATTGATGGCGATAGCTTTTTAAAAAACTGGCGCGTGAGTTGACCACCAGAATTGGCTGATGTAACAGGGTTAAGGCCAACAGTGGAATAATGGTCTGCCCGACCAGTTTGCCACGATGATGATATTGAATAATGGTGACCGAAATTGCCTGCGGGTCATACAGATATTTCTTTAGCTCCTTTTCACAGGTTAACGTAAACACCTGCTGATCAAACTCGGCAATTTTTTCAAAAAAATAATCTTGTTGTTGTGTGGATAAGGCTTTGAAGTCAAACACCGTCTCAGTGATATCCATAATCCTTCACCCTATGATTGTTTTAATTTTTCAGACTCATTTTAGTGTCACAACCCGGAATCAGTTATCACTATTTTCCTGGATTTGTCCATTTTGTGATAAATCATTGTAATTATATGAAATAATTCATATTAATCAACATAATTGTGAGTAAATTTAATCTAATGATTTTACAACGCTTATCTGGGCTTTCTCGCTAAAAAACCTGATAATTCAGCGAATTAATGAGATCTGGTTAATATTTTAATTCGACCAAAGGTTATTTGCCTGCCATCTACACAACGGCGAAATAACCGTCGTTATATTACATGAGTTTTCAACTAAAAAACAAAATGAATCATAAAAAAAACCAGTGAAAAACCACTGGTTTTTGTGAAACAAAAAAATGTGTGAAGAATTAAAACAACTGGAAAGCTTTAGATGCCCAGCCGCGTGCAGCCGATGAACTGACTGCAGGCAAAGGTTGTCCTCCATAAACTACGCTGCCCTGCCGATCCTGATAACTCATCCAGCCAATGGTGTCAGCAAAGCCAACTGGGGCTTGGCTATAGTCACACACGCCTTGCGGGAAAACCCGATGCAATCGCTGGAGCTGTTCATTGCTAAAGCGGACCGTATTGCCATAATCCGACACATTTAAAGGTTTCAGCTGACACTTGTTGGCATAGGTGGTCAGGCTGTCCCCGGCCACCATACGCGGTGTGCCATATACCGGTAATCTGAGCGTGCTGCACAGATTCTCGCGGTTAATGATGCCTGCAGTAATACAGGCATCTTTTACATCTGCCGGTTTGTTTTGGGTCAGTTTGGCAGCAATAGGCAAATCACTTAAGTCTTTTTCGACATTGCTTAACCAGCGGTCCATATCATTAAAGCTGATTTCCAGACATTTGGCATCGGCAATCATGACCAGATCACCGCCATAAATCACATGGTTATTATAATTGCCATGCGCTTTTTCCAGTCGTGCCCGAATGGCAAAGGCACGATAGGAATCATGGAACAGCGCCGGGTCCGGACCTCGACAGTCAATAATCGCCACTTTATTCAGGTTGTTCCCAACATTAATTAAGCCACTGCGATAGGCATTGTTCAGCGCCGTATAATTGGCTTCTAGACGTTCAGGCACCGCCTGAATATCAATATCCACACCGCCTATTTTTTCGTTTAACTGTACAAACTGTTCTGGGGTGATGATATTTTTCATCAAGCTGTCTAGGCCATATTGTACCCCGACATTATCCATCGGCAGGCCGGCAAAACCGCGACCAATCCGTTTTTCAGTTTCGGTCCACAGCTCCGTTGGACGTGGGGCCAGCAAATTAATTGCAGCATCCTGAATCGAGCAACGAATGCCTTGAGGATTATTGGTGGCATGATATAACTGCGCCGATGAAATTCCCTTGCAGATGGTATTTGGCCGCGCCACATCAAACTGGGCCAGCTCACTGACATAGCCATTAATTTCAGAAATATGTCCCTGAACATGCGCAATCTGATGCGGCAAGAAGCTTAAACGGCCTTCTGGAGTCTGGAAATAATTAATCATCAGGTGATAATCGGCGAACTGTGAAGCGGTACTCCAGGCATCAGGGAATGAGCAAGTGGGTAAAATCCCCTGATAAATTCCCGGATAGGCATTGGCCACCCATTGTGCTGCCAGCGCACCACCTGAACAGCCCTGCCCGATGGTATAGCGCAAGGTGCCATATTGCTCAATAAAACGCTCTTTGGCCATAATCAGCGATTCTGCCTGAATCGCCAGATTACAGTTATGACCGCTATGAGACAGTGCAGTCGACATCACCCCAAAGCCGCGGCCTAAAGCCAAAATGGTGACATCAGGCAAAATGGAACTTGAAGTGGCAATGACCGTTGGCGCAGAGGCAGACTGGTAATCATTACCACAGCTTTGGCCATGCGTGATCACCAGTTTATGGTTAAATTGCGCTTGTGGCTTTAAGGCGGTCCACGGCTGGTTCGGATCATACAACACCGCAAAACGGTATTCATCGCGGTTCTGGTAGCCCACTTCCTCACGCACAATAAATGGCACCGTTAGTCCTTCATCGGTAGTGGTGGTGGCAATATTCTGGCTGGCCGGCGGTTGTGCCGGGTCATAACTTTTAATGAGTCCCAAACGATCTTTATAGTAATAGTTATATTGCACAGCCTTTTGACAGAACTGATCGGTCGACGCATTGGTACAGGTCCAGGGCTTTAACTGCGGGCCAGACAGTAACGGCCCACTTGAAGGATGATTGATCAGGCTTAAATTCTGATAATAACGCCCTGCTTCAACCTTGAGTTGATTATCGCCCAGTTTAAGTCCTTCAACTAAGGCTTGGCGCTGCTCATTGGCAAATGCATCACTAATATTTTGTCCATTCAGGGACACTTTCAATGCCGTAGTTTGAATATCATCGGGCAGATCCAGTTTCAGCAATACATCCGAGTCTGTAATTAAATCTGGCCGGGTGGATAACACCTCCACCATTTCCCGTTCTACTTTTGAAGATGTTCCTGAACCGGAAGAATCTCCACCTCCGCCACCACAGCCATACAATATGACACTACACACCGCAATATTGAGGCTATTGAATACCAGTTTTCCTTTCATACGCTCATCCATAAATTATTATTTTTCTGAAGTTTTTATATGTATAACTTCATTCATGAGCATAAAGATAATTTGACAACAACTATTGTCATTATTGTTATTTATTGTTTTATGGGCTGTTTTAAAAAATCACCAAAATCAGGGATAAAAACCAAATTCTGCTTCTGAATATCTGATTTAATTTCAAGCTATTTTGCATGACTAAAAAGATGAATAGTTATATAACTTTTACTTTAATTAACAAGGTAAATGATTAAATTCTTTTATTCCCGTGTAATATTTTCCGTCTTATTGGAAAATTTTTGTAACCATTTAACGATGAAATGAGAAATTCAAAACATCCAAGTTCCAGATAAAAAATGCTTATTTTTGAGCAATAAAACTTTCTCCCCCCACTTTTAACTGTGATCTTCTCCTTATGATCAGAAGATCAGAAAAAACTTTCGTAGGTTGAATTGAAAGAGTGTGCTTTAATACGCTGAGTATGAGATGAGCCTCTTACAGTATGTGCCTCAGATGTGCATACGACTAGCCCCTAACCATGGGGCTTTTTAATGTCTATATGATTTTGAAGTCGTATTAAAATTTAACCGAAAAATGCAATGATACTCTGAATCACCACAGCATTCACAATATCAATAAAAAATGCACCACATAGCGGTACGATTAAAAAGGCTTTGTGCGATGGACCATAGCTATTGGTAACTGCCTGAATATTGGCAATCGCAGTCGGGGTTGCTCCCATACCAAAACCACAATGCCCTGCTACCAATACAGCTGCATCGTAATTTTTTCCCATAATCCTAAAGGTCACAATTGCGGTAAATAAAATCAGTACCGCTGTCTGCGCAAACAAAATGGTAATGAGCGGGCCTGCCAAATCGGCCAGTAACCAGAGTTGCAGTGACAGTAAAGCCATAGATAAATACAGGGACAATGACGCGTTGCCAAATACATCAATGGCACGGTCGAAAATATCGACTTTCAGTACATGCTCCAGAAAGTTACGTACAATTACTCCTGTACCTAAAGCCCAGACAAAGGTCGGCAGTTCAAACCATCTTCCCTGACTGATCTCTGTCATTTCATTCGCAACAAAAATACATAGCGCAAACATCCCCAAAGTCGACACTGCATTACTGGCTGTAATCAACCGGGTTTTCTTTGGATATTCGAAGGGTGCGGTGTTGATGCTAGTATCGAGTTGTTGTTCATTGGTCTCTTGCGCTACTGTCTCTGCCAACTGATTTCGTTTAATCAAGAATTTGGCAACCGGACCACCCACAAGCCCACCAATAATCAAACCAAAAGTAGCACTTGCCATTCCGAGGACAATTGCCCCCTGTATTCCATATTGAGTTTCAAGCACTTCACCCCAAGCACCGGCAGTACCATGTCCACCCGTTAAGGTAACAGAACCGACAATCAGACCAATCAATGGATCAAGCCCAAGTGCTGTGGCTAAACTCATGCCAACCGCATTTTGTACAACTACAAATAGAATGACACAGACCAGAAAGATCAGCAGTGATTTCCCACCTTCTTTGAGCTTGGTAAAGTCTGCACTTAAACCAACAGAGGTAAAGAACATCAGCATCAGAATGGTTTGAGTTTCTGAGTCAAATGTGGCACTGATATTAAAAAATTTATAGAGAATAAAAGCTGTAATCGCTGCGATTAGACCGCCGATTACAGGCTCAGGTAAGTTATAGTTTCTAAAGAAGCTAATTTTACTAACAAGATACCGCCCAATAAAAAGAAAAAATACTGCAATCACCAAGGTGCCAAAGGCATCGATTTCATAATTCATAACATTCCCTATTAGCTTTATTTTCATACAGTTTTAGGAAAACAGTATGAAAAATCAATTTTAGAAATGTTATGCAAGTTATTGTTTCTAGTAATTGTTTAATTTATGTCCTAAATAGATTCAATTAATACGATGGAATATCATAAACCCAATTGTGTGCTTGCTGGTCTGTCGTACTTTCACAAACATAATAATCATGATCCCAAGCATCTTGATGGAAGATTTCCTTTTTATGGTAATTCACCTGTTTACCATTTTCGACGCAGACAAAACTGTCGCCTTGGTCTTTGACTTGTGTTCCATTAAGGAAACCACCAATACAGAGGAATCGGGATTGTGGAGACATTGTCTAAATTTTACACCATTGTGAAATATAAACTAATTATAAGTTTTAAAGTAAATCACCTTTTCCACAAATTCTACATCTATTTTCCTCTCATTAAGAATTTTAATTATAATTGAATAATTATCATAATAATTTATACTTTGATAATCATTTTCTTTTAAATTAGGAGAAAATTTAATTACAATTTCACCCTTATTGATTATTAATTTTGAGTCATCATGATAGTTATCTGAAACTATATTAAATAATCCGTCCTCATCAAGACCTAGAATAAACTTCAGATCTTTTAAATTATTAAAATCATGACCTATTATCATGAGCTCAAATGATTTACTAGACTCCTCTTTTACACTTAAATATATTTCTTTAGAAACAGAATCATTACAAATCAACTCCCCTGTCTTATAGTCCCATTTTCCTCCATTTTTAGCTAAAAACTTAAAAAAAGCTTCACCCAAGCTTATACTTTCATTATCAGTGAGATAATTTTTTAAAAACTTTATTGATTCATAAAAACTGTCATTTCCAAAAGCATTTTTTTTATAAATAAAATAGATACTAATCATTATATTTGAAAAATAAGCTCTCTCATTCAAAGTAGATATACTTTCAAAGAAATTATATCTTTCAAATAATTTTTTAATTTTTAATGATCTATCTTTCTGTATGGAATGCCCATATATCGCTAAACATAAAAGTAATTCTGGCTCTATATAAGCTTTTATAATATTGATATAGCCCAAAACTTGATCATCAACTGTCTTTTGATAAAAAATCTTGTCAGTAATATTTTTTTCATTATCGTTTAAATATTTTAAAGTTTGAAAAACGATTAAATAAAAATTTAAAAAATTTTTAATCTCCAAATCTATTCTATTTTTTAAAAAAACTAAATCTTTTTCACTCCCATATTTCTTAATAAATATCTTAGATGCTTCAGATAAGTTATTACTATTTTTGATTTCACCTAAGAGTTCAATTAATTTAAAAATTCTGCTTTCTACTTTTTCTATATCCTGCCTTTTATTTTGATTGACTAAACTTACTATAACAAAAATTATAGAAATAAAACTTAAGAGTATTCCTAATGTTCCTGATAAGAAATCTCCAAGATATCCCATGTGAATAATAAAAGAGTCTTGTTCATTAATAGAAAGATTCTTTGGTAAAAACAAAGCTGAATTTTCATCATAAATATCATTCTTATTGGTAAAATGATTTAATAAAAGGCTATTAAATAGGTTCTTTAAATTATTTCCCCATGGATTATTAAAATAATAAAAAGAATAAACTATCATTACTACGGCAAGAATTGGCCCCACATAAAACCATAATGATCTTTGTAAAAAAAAACTTTTAAAAAGTGCAAATACGCATAAAACTTTTTTGTAAAAAAAATTCTTCATAAATAAGCAAAAAATAAGGGCTGATAAATCAGCCCTTATTTTCAACTACTTAATCAATTAAGACAATTGAGCAGCAGCAATTTTCTTCGTATCTACATTTTCAGCAGCATCTGTGTATTCAGACATTTGATCAAAGTTCAAGTACTTGTAAATGTCAGCAGACATGCTGTCGATTTGAGAAGCGTATTGTTGATACTCTTCTGGAGTTGGTAATTTACCAAGAACCGCAGCAACAGATGCAAGCTCAGCAGAAGCCAAGTATACATTCGCGCCTTGACCTAAACGGTTCGGGAAGTTACGTGTAGACGTAGAAACTACAGTCGTATTCGGTGCAACACGTGCTTGGTTACCCATACATAATGAACAACCTGGCATTTCAGTACGCGCGCCAGCTTTACCATAAATGTTGAAGAAACCTTCTTCCATTAACTGGTGTTCGTCCATACGCGTTGGAGGAGCCAACCACAGACGAGTAGATAAAGAACCACCAGGAACTTTGTCTAGAAGTTTACCAGCTGCACGGAAGTGACCGATGTTCGTCATACAAGAACCGATGAATACTTCATCAATCTTGTCGCCTTGAACGTCAGAAAGCAGTTTCGCATCATCTGGATCGTTCGGGCAGCACAGGATAGGTTCGTTGATGTCGGCAAGGTCAATTTCATACACTTTAGTGTATTCAGCGTCAGCATCAGCTTTCAGCAGTGATGGGTTCGCTAACCATTTTTCCATGTTCTCAACACGGCGCGCCATAGTACGAGCATCGCCATAACCTTGTGAAATCATCCACTTCAGCATGGTGATGTTAGAACGTAGGTATTCAGCAACTTTCTCTTCAGAAAGTGTGATCGCACAGCCTGCAGCAGAACGTTCAGCAGAAGCATCAGACAATTCGAACGCTTGCTCAACAGTTAAGTCAGTTTCCATTTCTGTTAAGTCGATCTCTAAGATACGACCAGAGAAGATGTTTTTCTTACCTTTCTTCTCTACAGTCAGGTCACCTTCTTTAATTGCGTAGTAAGGAATCGCGTGTACCAGGTCACGTAGAGTGATACCAGGCTGCATTTTACCTTTGAACTTCACAAGTACAGATTCAGGCATATCCAGTGGCATAACACCAGTCGCAGCAGCGAACGCTACCAGACCAGAACCTGCCGGGAATGAAATACCAATTGGGAAACGAGTATGCGAGTCACCACCAGTACCAACTGTATCTGGAAGAAGCATACGGTTTAACCAAGAGTGGATAATACCGTCGCCTGGACGTAAAGATACACCACCACGGTTCATGATGAAGTCAGGTAGTGTGTGTTGCATTTGCACGTCAACTGGTTTTGGATACGCAGCTGTGTGACAGAAAGATTGCATTACCAGGTCAGCAGAGAAGCCCAAGCACGCCAAGTCTTTTAACTCGTCACGAGTCATAGGACCAGTTGTATCTTGAGAACCAACAGTTGTCATCTTCGGTTCGCAGTAAGTACCAGGGCGAACGCCTTGACCTTCTGGAAGACCACATGCACGACCAACCATCTTCTGCGCTAAAGTGAAGCCTTTGCCAGAGTCAGCAGGTTGTACTGGAGTACGGAATAAAGAAGATGGCTCAAGACCTAAAGCTTCACGTGCTTTACCAGTTAAACCACGACCAATGATCAGGTTAATACGGCCACCGGCACGTACTTCGTCTAGAAGTACTGGAGTTTTCAGTTCAGATTCAGCAATTTGTTCGCCGTTTTTGAACGCAGTTACTTTTGCAGCAGCGTGATCGATTTTCAGTGTGATTTCATCACCCATGTTCATGTTAGAAACATCGATCTCAACTGGTAATGCACCCGCATCTTCCATGGTGTTGAAGAAAATCGGAGCAATCTTACCGCCTAAGCAGTAACCGCCATCTTTTTTGTTTGGAATGTGTGGAAGTTCGTCACCGAAGAACCAAAGCACAGAGTTCGTTGCAGATTTACGAGAAGAACCTGTACCAACAACGTCACCAACGTAAGCAACCTGGTTGCCTTTCGCGATCAGTTCTTTAATTTGGTTTAATGGACCAACTTCACCAGGAACTTCTGGGTTGATACCATCACGAACGTTTTTCAGCATTGCATTTGCGTGCAATGGAATGTCTGGACGGCTCCACGCGTCTTGTGCAGGTGACAAGTCGTCAGTATTCGTTTCGCCTGTTACTTTGAAAACAGTCAGTTTGATTTCTTCTGGAACGTCTGGACGGCTAGTGAACCATTCAGCTTCAGCCCATGATTGAAGTACTGCTTTCGCATTGTCATTGCCCGCTTTTGCTTTTTCAGCAACGTCGTGGAATGCATCAAATACAAGCAGGGTTTTCTTCAGAGCGTCAGCCGCTAAACCACCAAGTTCAGCATTTTCCAGAAGTTCAACTAAAGGCGCTACGTTATAACCACCAAGCATAGTACCTAGTAAGTAAACCGCACGTTCTTTAGAAACTAATGGAGAAGTCGCTTCGCCTTTTGCAACAGCAGACAGGAAAGCAGCTTTTACGTATGCAGCTTGGTCTACACCCGCTGGAACACGGTTTTCAAGCAAGTCAACTAAGTATGCTTCTTCACCAGCTGGGGGATTTTTTAATAATTCAACTAATGCAGCAGTTTGAGCATCATCAAGTGGCTTCGGTGGGACTCCGAGTGCGGCACGTTCTTCAACGTGTTGGCGGTAAGCTTCTAGCACGGTGTTATTCCTCTTTTTTAAAAAATTACCTGTGAATTCCAGCTTGTTCAAAGCTTCACAAGTAATATGGACTGCAAAATTTTACTAAAATTCCAGTTAAAAGTTAATGCAAGGAAGGTGTTTCTTTGTGATGCTCATTATTTTATAACTAAATGATGTTCATATTGTTTATACAATAATCAAGCGGAGCACGTTTAGACCCGTCATTGCTGCTTTTAATCCACTTTAACCGAATTCTAAATAGAAAAAAGGCAACACTATGCTGCCTTTTCCGGGTTCCAATTACTATTCAACCTTAGTGTACCGTTGTACTGTTTAAATATTGCTGCAGATGTTCGCGACTGCCCTCAAATTTGACCTGAATTTCATCTTCATGCAGGGTACTATGCCCGGCACTGGCAAAGGAGATATTGACCTGATAACGCTTGCTGTCAGCATCAATAAGTTGTTGAAAATAGACTTTATCTCCAATACTGAGTACATAGTTGCTATTGCCAATAATGGTCACGCCCTGTTCATCTTCCAAGAGCAAATCTGCATGATGCAGATAACCAATCACGTCCATGATGTGCTCCTTTCTTCTGGCTATTGTTAAATCCATTATTCATTAAAAAGATAAGCTTTTCTATATTGGTGCTAAATAAAAGTGTCACAATATATATTTATATTGCTTAGGCTATTTAGGAGTAAGTAGAGGAAGGAAAAGTAAGTTCAATATCCGCTTAAAATATAGATCATCGCAGTGAATTTTGATTATTGTTATTCATGTGCAGAAATATTAAGCACAAAAAAATGCCAGATTACAAATATGTCATCTGGCATTTTAGGTTCATGACTTAAAAACGTCGATAATCCGGCATTTCGTCATACGGCGTAGCCAGACATTTTTCTGTATATTGCGTTTTAATTTTCTCACGCGCGGCATCTACATCGCCCTTCACTTCCTGTTCAGGCATGGCATAGACCGTTTCAATAATCTCAAAAATAAACTTACGTGTGGTTTCATCTTCTACTTTGTCCGCATGAGCCAGTGCCTGATCTTTTTCAATGGCATTTTGACGATCCAGCATGATGGTTCGTGCTGCATTACCAACACTGGTACAGTAACCTTTCCATTGCTCTTCCGGGGTTAAGGGCTTTTTCTCTGCACAGCCGGCCAATGCAATTAAGGCAGCCAAAGCGAATAGTTTGTTCATGCATACTCTCCTATTTCCGCTATGATAATCAAAGTTATCCTGAATGAGAAATCGGCCAGAAAAAATGCGCCCGTGTTGAGCGCATTTTATAGTCCAGATTAGACGGCTTAGAAACGCCAGTTATAGAAAATATCCACGGCACGTTCCAGCGACTGACTGGCTTCCAGATACAGACGTTTGTTCATCTGATAACGCAAGGTCAGCTTGTTCACCGGGGTAAACACGCCCACGCCATAACGGATAAACAGATCCGGAGTGATATAACCGGTCAGGCTGACCTGGGTATCATCCCCCGTACCCTGTGCATCTAAAGCCAACCCACTTAAACCAAAGGTACGCCCAATCTGGTTGGTCAGGGCACGCGTGCCGCCTAAACCAAGACTGATACCTGCCGCCGCAATGGTATTGTTGACATCGGAACGGAAACTGTCGGTCTGGCTTAAACCGCTGGCACCTTCGTTAATCCGGCCGGTAATCAGGGCATTTAGTGCTTCCTGCTCGGACAAGCCGGCATCGTTATAGACCTGAATATTCGGACCAGAAGCAGTTCCGGTCACCCGCACCCCGACTACGCTACCCTGTACGCTCTTGTTGGCATCAATATCTAGACTCGGGTTGGCTAATGGTCCATTAAAACGGGCGATGGCACGGTTTAAATCCAGACTTTGGCCATAGGCTTCAATCTTGACGCGCTGGCTAACCCCAATTGCACCATTGGCGCGCATGGCGGTTTCCAGACCACGCTGACTCAGATACAGACGGCCCACCAGTGGAATACGGCTGTCAAAGCCCTGGAAGATGACCTGATCGCCCAGATTCAGTTCCAGATCGGCACGAATATCCCAAGGACGTGCAGAGCGTAATACCGCCAGCTGGTCTTGCCCTTCATGCACCACACGCACATCCGAAGACAGATTCACCACCGGATCAGAAGCCTCAGGCATGGAAATTAACGCACGCGGCACATCGACCTTGCCATTTAAGCTTAAACGTTTCTGGGTCGGGAAAACCTCCATGGATAAATCCGGCGTCACAATGGCAGTAATTAGCGGTGCCTGACGCACCAGCAGATTATCCCCTTTTAAGTTCAGCTGAATTTTTGGTACACCTTTCCAGTCAACATGACCGGTTAAATGCCCCACACCCTGACCGCTGTTAAATGCGCCATTAATTGTGGCCGAATCCTGCCGAATCGAGGAATACAGCTGCACATTGGTCAGGTTCACCGGCAGGGAAATCATGCTGATGGCACCATCTTTCAGACGCATTTCACCGGTCAGTAATGGCTGGGTTAACGTACCACCGACCTTACCGGCAAAGGACAATACCCCGGCCATAGAACGCACATCGGCAATAAACGGCTTAAAGACTTTTAACTGCACTTCATTAAAGGCAATTTCACCGCGCATCGGCTTACGCTCGGTATATGGATCAATAATAACATTGGCATAACCGGCACCAATTTCCGGGGTTTTCACATCCAGTCGAATTTGCAGACCTTCGGCAATACTTTTAGCCACCACAGCCACCTGATCATAGCTTAAGGTCGAACCCAGTTCTTGCGGGTCATCACCTGCCAGACCAATGACCCCATTACGGGTTACCAGACGTGCATCAATTTTTGGCCGCTGGCCTTGTGCCCAGGAGGCTTTGGCATGTCCATTGACTTTACCGGTAATCGCCAGACCTTCCGGCATAAAGGCGGCAAAATCGTTCAGGTCGACATTGCGCGTTACAAAGGACACATTGCCTCGGTTTTTATTGACCCGAATTGGCTGGTCAAAACACAACTGGCTTTGCTGGCTCATCCAGCAATGCGCACCCACAAACAGATCACTGGTTTTGGTCTGGAAGATGACCGAGGCATTCTGACGCTGCACCAGACGGGTTCTTAAGGAGTCAAAATCACCTTTCTGGATTTGACCCAGCCAGTTATTTTCAGCATTAAAGCCGCCGGCGAGCTGCACATAGAAGCTACTTAAACGGTTTTCCGCTTTCACTTTCAGCAGATGCGCCTGGCGGGTACCGGCCAGTGAAATCTCGCCTTTTTGAATTTCACGGTTGCCGCTACGTAAATTTTCCAGACTGGCCGTAAGCAAGGTTGGGGTATTTTCCGAGGTCGGCAATTCACCGCGTAAACGCATTTTGCGCACGCTAAACAGGTTATTTAAACCAAAATCATCGACCACCAGATTGGCGGTGGCCTGCAAACGTGGTTGCGACTGCACATTTAAATAGCCATAAGCACGGCCACGCAAACCGGCATACAGTTCATACAGTGCTGGTGCATTCAGTTTGATTCTCAGGTTTTGTGCATTACCAGTAGCCTGAATCTGGTTCTTGGCATAGGCCAGATATAAATTATTGGCCTCAAACTGCTGCGGCAGGAAACCTTGCTGATTGGCATCCATCAACAGGGCCAGATTACCGGTACCACGTACCGGTTTATTGTTGATCATGCCGGCCAAATTGAGCTTTTCAATATTGATGCGTTTAAGCTGATCTGACCAAACCCCTTGGGTACGTACATTGCCCGACAGCTCGCCGCGCACACTCGAGACAAAATAATGCGGTTTAAAGCGGATTAAAGAGGCGTTCAGGTTCCAGCCAATGCCATTTTTCAGGTTCAGCATACCATTGGCCAGAATCTGCCCGGCCACACCGTCATGACGCAGGTCTGAAATCTTGATCAGCTCTGGTGTACCGGACAGTTTCAGCTTTAAACTGCCCTGACTGGCTTCCAGCAAACTGCTGTTGAGCGCACCATCATAATTGACCGCAAAGCTCTTGAAGCCGCCACCCGCACGTTCATCATGGAACAGCAAGGCCACGGTACTGTTCCCGGTCAGATGCACCGTTTCATCCTGCTCGGCCAGCCGCCCGCGTAAATCAATATTGTTTAAATGAATAATCTGCTGGTTTGGACGGGCAAAACCATTGGCCTGCAAACGGCCATTCAGCAGATTGACCGGAGCAGCATCAGCAATAATTTGCGGATTAAAATTGTCCGCATTTAAGGTAGCATTCCATTTGAGCTGGCGCTTGTCGGTTGGCAGTTCAATCAGCGCACGACCCGTCAAGGTGCTGGCGCCGGCGTTATAACTAAAGCTAGGTACATCCAGATTATTGTTCTTCAGATTCAGCTCGGCCTTGTACATGCCCGCTGGTAAAGCACCCTGCTCATGCTGCGCCACCTGGGTTGCGACAAAAATCTTTTGCTGGCCTTCGACCAGAGCCATCTGCACATCACCCGATTCACTGGATAACCAGCCAATATAAGGCATCGCGCGGTCAATATTGTTCCAGCGTACATCCAGCACCATGGGGTTTGGCTGGCGGTTTTTCGGCGCATTCTGATCCAGTTTCAGGTTCCAGGTTTCATAGCGGTCAAAATCGACCTGCGCCGTCAGATGGGTTCCATTTTCTAAATGGCCTTTAGAGGCAATTTGAGCATCCAGACTTGGCGGCAGAAAATCCTGCACCACCTGCGGAATGAGTGGGTCTTTCGGATTAATCTTGTCCAGGCGACCGGTAATATCCCAGCTGACGCGCTCGTTCCAGCCGACCACACCAGCCACATTCACGGCGCCCTGCATCAGCTGGCCATTTAAGTTGCTGATGTTCAGCTGATTGACCAGATCGGTATGCATGAGCGCGGTATATTGTCCTGTTGGAATATCTTTACCCATCAGATCGGTAGCGACATCTAAATCCAGACGCTTGATATCACCCTTAAACTTGGCTGTGCCGTCTTCTGTATACAGCTCCCAGTCTTGTAACAGCGGCCAATGGTATTGATTAAACTGCAGCTCACCAAACATCGGCACATTTTCACGCATTGGATGCAGCACCACCCAACCGGTGAGCAAATCGGGCGTATAGGTCGCCACCCCGGCCTGAACGGTATCTAAAGACCCTTTGGCGACGACTTTAATATCATGAATATTCAGGCTGTTGTTTAACGAAGGTAAATTCACATCGCCAATGGCATTCAGCGGATATTTGCCATAAAAATCCATATCGCCGCTGGCATTTTTGACCGACAGATAATCCATACGCATACTGGAATCTTCAAATTCCAGTTTGGTGCCCGACCACAGCGCATTGTTCAGGATTACATCATAAAAATTGACTTTGCTGCCAGCTGAAGTCTGAATCAGCAAACGGTCCAGATCGGCATGATCAAGCCGGAGTACAAAAGGCAGACGGATTTCATTAAACTTGAATGGTCCATCACTTGGCGGTCCTTTGGTGGTAATTTGCAGATTACGCACATCGGCATGGGTAAAATGGATTTCCTTATTCAGCACGGCGCGCCAGCCCAGCATGACATCAGCGCGGTCAATTTTGACATCCACCGATTTCAGTGTGACCAGAATATTGCGCAGGATAATACCGCGCAATAAGTTCCCGCCTTCATATTCATACTGAATGATCTGCTGACGTTCCAGCACCCGGTCAAGCAGGAATTTACTGCCACGGTCGGTCGAGAACATGATTGCCAAAGCCGATACCAGCAACACCACCATAAACAGCAGTGACAACAAGGCACTTCTGACTATTCTGCGCTTTTTGGGTACAGGCGCGGGTGTATTTGGTTGCTGTTCAACTTCAGCCATAGTTCTCTCTAAATCTTAATTTTATAATTGCGAGCCAATAAAGAAATGCAGACGAATTGGATGATTCTCATCCGAAATGCCCGAAGCGACATCAACCCGAATCGGGCCAATTGGGGATGCCCAGCGTACCCCTAAACCGACACTGTATTCGGTCGGATTGCTAAAATCGGCATCATAAGCATTACCAAAATCGCTAAAAATTGCTGCGCGCCAGCCTTCCCTGAACTGATAGTTATATTCCAGTGAGCCCACCCCAAGTGCTTGTCCACCAATTTTAAAGCCATCAATTTGCGGAGACAGGCTCTTAAAGTCAAAACCGCGAATGGTCTGATCCCCACCGGCAAAGTAACGTAGATTATAAGGCACTTTGCTAAAATCTTCGGTCACGATATAACCCAGATCGGCACGACCAACAAACTGATGATCGTTATTTTCACCCAGAGAATAAATAAAACGCCAGCCGGCATTTAAAATTGCCATATCGGCATCGGACAACAGGCTTTCACTGCCGAGTTCAACTTTATAAATCTGCTTGAAACCACGGGTCGGATTGACACGCGGGCTGCTGTCGGTACGTGACAGTTCATAACCAAACAGTAAAGATTGCTGCTCGGTGGAACCATTGCCAATAAAGGCGTCAGGAATCTTGTCAATATCGACCACACCGTTCTGGGTTAAACGGTCCAGACGGTAACGCAGACCATAAGCATGTTGCCAGCTGCCACGCGGATTTTTAATAATCCGGTCGGCGCCGGCCACTGCCGATTCAATTAACAGGTCATTACCGGCAGAAACATCGCTACGCTCTTCACGTTCATAACCGGCCACCAAGGTAATATAGTCATTCAGTGGATGATTATAAGGAATGCTATAGCGGCCATCTAAAGACTGGCGGATTTCAGACAGTTCCAGGTTGGCGTCGAAGGAATGACCACGACGGTTAACAATGGCCCGGCGATACTGGCCACGTACACGCATTCCGGTATCTGTGCCATAACCGGCACCAACTTCTGCACTGTTCAGTTTGTCGGCGTTCAAAGTCACAATCACCGGAATTTTCTTTTCCAGACGTGCCTGTTCTTTTAGCCGCTCTTCTTCTGATTGCTGGGTTTGCTGTTCGACCCGTAGCTGACGGATGTTTTCATTCTGCTCCGCTTCCTGAGTACCAGCAAACTGGTCTTCATCCACCACTGACTGGGTCACTTCTTCAGTCGAGCTTAAATCTTTCTGGTCCTGAACCGGCTGGAAATCTTCAGCAGAAAGTTTGCGCTGATCAACCAGGGCCTGAATATCCGGTGGCAATTCTGGGGGGCGTTCCAGCGGATCGGGACGCATGGTATCGACCAGCGTATAGTTAAAATAACGTGAGTTGGTCAGGTTATTGGCCAGACCGTTGACCCGCCAGAAGGTGTAATCGGCGCCATCTTCCCACGGCACCATGCTTTCTAGAATATCCATATCCAGAGGAAATTCCTTGCTCGGATCACTCATCCGGAACTGAGCTGGTCCAAGCGTATAACGCTCGCCGGTTTCATAGCGCAGGTTAATATCGGCAGTATTTTGCGGCTGCGCCACTTTCACGTCATGCAGGCGCCAATAGCCATCAAAGAAACCGTTGTTGGAGGCAGCATCATTAATCCGGGTTTTGGTCTCTTCATACAGACCGTGGTGAAACACATCGCCCACATCCTGATCGGGCAGGACGCGAATTACCTGGAACTGTGCCAGATTCTCACCTGGGCCGCTAAATTCAATATTCTGCTCCTGCACACGCACCGGTGTATTTGGTGTGACCAGAACCCGCACCCGGCTGTCATTCAGCTTTTCAAACTTGAATTCGGCATGATAAAAGCCGACGGCCTGTGCCGCCTGATTGGATAAAGAACGCAACTGCGGTAAAGCCGAGGGAAAATCGGCAAAAGATTCCTGGGTAAAACTGGACAGTTTGCCGCGCACATTGACACGCAGATTTTCCAGTGCCGTGGCATAGGCCTCTGCGGAAACTTCACCACTATTCTCGGCGCCGGTAATCACCACATCGGCACTAATCCGGGGCACCCGTGCAGTATTTAACTCACGCGGTGGACGTACCTTATACAGCAAGCGCCGGAAAAAGCCCGGTTTATCGGCATCGGCCACTTCTGTATTCAGGCCCAACTCCGTCAGGGTTCGGCCGGAGGTATTAGCTTCCACCACAATCTGGCTGTCGGCGCGGATACTGTCCATCAGCTGGTCGACATTGACCGGAGACTGGTTAATTTCAGCCAGTTCCTGCTGGGTGGCATCATTAATTAGTACTTCAGTATTCTGCTCGGCGCGATACTGGCGTGCTTCCTGTTTGGCCTGTTCAGCGATCTGGAAAATTTCTGCGGCCATATTGGCATCAACCGGCATTACCGGTAAATCATCCAGATTTTCCAGTTCAATTGGCTGAAACGCGGCTATCGGTTCACTGCTATTTTGCTGCTGTTGCAACATCTCCAGACTGTCCGGCTCAGTGCTAGTCGCCTGAAAATTTTCAATTTTTTCTAATTCTTCAGGGGTATCTTTACCCTGGCTAAGCGCCAGATCGCGAATTTCCTGTTTCATGTCGGCGGATGCGACCGGATCGCTCGCAGGTTCTGTCACTGCGGGAGGATTTTGACTAAAGCCCTGCTGTGCGACTAAACTTAAAAAGATGCTCAGACAAAGTTGTCTGGAATGCCTCCACTGAATTATGGCATGCATACTGTTAGACAGCGCAGACTTTTTAAAAGTTCGGTTCACAAGCATAGAAAACTCTAAATTTAATCTTTTTAATGGAAAAATCCGCAATGAAATGTTCGCTAACAGACTCTAATTTATTGGATTTTTTCAACAGTGAAAACACTGCAAAATATCATACATGATTTTCGGGCAATTATATCAATTGGTCACATTTCTTAATAAAACTAATGAAGTCCACTTCTTATGGAAAAAAATGAAAATTTGCTAGCCACACGACGCTTCTTGCCCATGTTCTGTACCCAGTTTCTGGGCGCGCTGAATGACAACGTGTTTAAGCAGGCTTTGCTGCTGGTGATTACCTATGGCTGGATCAGTCAGCAATCTGGCAGTATCAGCACCCTGAATAATCTGGCAGCACTGCTGTTCATTTTGCCCTATTTTATTTTCTCGGCCACAGCCGGCCAAATTGCCGATAAATATGAACGCTCGCAGCTGGTGCGTTATTTAAAACTGCTGGAAATTGCGGTGATGTTACTGGCCACGGTCGGCTTCCTGATTGGCAACTTATGGCTGCTGATGTTTGCCCTGTTTTTAATGGGTACCCAATCGACCTTTTTTGGTCCAATCAAATATGCGATTTTGCCGGAAATCCTGAAACCGAATGAGTTGATGTCGGGAAATGCGCTGTTCCAGTCCGGCACCTCAATTGCCATTCTGGTCGGGATGATTCTAGGCGGCGCGGTGATTTCCCTCTCCGCTGGTAATTTACTCTGGATCAGCCTGACCGTGCTGGCTATTGCCGTGGTCGGTTATCTTGCCAGCCGTTTTATTTTAAAACAGCCGATTGCTGCACCGCAGTTACAGGTGGACTGGAACTTTTTCCGTACCAGTATTCAAACCTTAAAATACGCCAAAAACCTGCCGCTGATTTTTCTGATTTTACTCGGTAATTCCTGGTACTGGTTTTACGGCGCGACGTATCTGACCCAAATTCCGCAGCTGACCCAGCAAAATCTGCATGCCTCTGAAAATGTGGTCAGCTTATTGCTAACTTTCTTCTCGGTCGGGATTAGTGTCGGTTCATTACTCTGTCGTAAAATTGGCGGCACCGAGGTAAATATCAAGATGGTGCCGATTGGTGCAGTCGGTTTAACCGTATTTGCATTTTATCTGGCCGCCGCCCTGGCTTTTGTACCACCACAAACTGGCGAACTGCTGGGCTTAAGTGAAGTCTTTCAGCAAGGCTGGAGTTATTATCATGTGATGCTAGCCGTGACCTTGCTCGGTATTAGCGGTGGTTTTTATATTGTGCCCCTATATGCCATGATGCAGGCCTATTCACCGCGCTCGCATCGTGCCCGGGTGGTGGCAGCCAATAACATTTTAAATGCGATTTTTATGGTTTCTTCAGCCATCTTCTCGATTATTATTTTAAGCGTGCTGCAAATTGACCTTAAAATTCTGTTTTGTATTACTGCTGTTTTAAGCGCCATATTCACCATCTGGCTCTTGTTTAAACTCAAGTCTATGCTTGATACTGCAGCAGACCCTCTGGAGGATTAAATTCATGCGTCATTACACCGGTCTCGACAAGTTTATTCATTCATTTGATCAGGCCTTACGCAGCCTGGTTCCGGGCGTCACTTCGGCTCAGCGCGATAATCCTGGGCAAAATACTCCAACTCAATTAGCAGTGAGTGAAGCGCGTCATGTGGCGGGATTAATGCGGGTCAATCATAGCGGTGAAGTCTGTGCGCAGGCGCTGTATCATGGTCAGGCACTTACAGCGAAACTCCCCAATGTACGCCGCGAAATGGAACAGGCCGCCATTGAAGAACAGGATCATTTGGCCTGGTGTGAAGACCGTTTAAAAGAACTGGATAGCCATACCAGCCTGCTGAATCCGGTCTGGTACGGACTGTCGTTCGGGATGGGCGCTATTGCCGGAATTGCCGGGGACAAATACAGTTTAGGTTTTGTGGCGGAAACCGAGCGTCAGGTCAGCCTGCATTTAGAAGATCATATTCGCCAATTGCCAGCACATGATGAACGCTCGCGCAAAATTCTGGAACAAATGAACGAAGATGAGTTACATCATCGTGATACTGCGCTGAATGCGGGCGGAGTTGATCTCCCTGCGCCTGTGCGTATTGCCATGACCGGTATTTCAAAATTAATGACCAAGACCAGTTATTATATTTAAGCGTTTTATCTTCATCATGTTTGATGATTTGATGAAAGATTCCAAAAACAGCCTGCATCCTCGCAGGCTGTTTTATCATTCGTGTGCAAGCTTAAGCAGAATTAACACACCCAATTTATCTACTTGATTTAAAAAGCCCGGTATAAAACCGGGCTTGCTGATAAATCATGTCATCTTCACGCTGAACATTGAATTACAGGAAATGGATGGGGCTGATGAGCAAATGCCGCATTGTGCCACAGCTCGAACATCGGGATTTTCACATCCAGCGCCAGTGGTAATTTCTTTGGATTAAATTGCATTTGCTCCAGGCTTGTCCCCCAAGCAATTAAATCCACATCTAAACTGATTTGATGTGAAGGTCGTACCCGCCCGGAATCTGCTTCTAACTGTTTTAGCAAGGCCAGAATCTGCTCGACACTGTGTTCACTCTTGAGCAGACAGGCGGCATTCCAGTAATCCGCACCAATCCCATCCCGGCACGGAATCAGATAAATCGAGGAACACTGCAAACGCCCCAAACGCGACAGCGCAGCAAATGCCTGTTGAAAATGCTGTTCAGAATGATAATTACTCGCCAGTGCTAGGGCGAAAATCGTTTCGGTGGCGTTCAAGACGAATTCCTACAGATTGGGCTTTCGGGATAATGGCAGGCTTGCGGATGCTAATCATAATCGATTCAACTGTAGGATAGTGAGCAAAAAGTGCATCCAGCACCAGCTTTGCTGCATGTTCAATCAATTTTGGCTGAGCGGCCTGAATCACTTGCGCAGAAATTTCGCAAATTTCGGCATAGTTCAGGGTATCTTCCAGTTCATCAGAACAGGCAGCCTGCTCCAGACTGCACTGAATGGTTAAGTCCAGCAGCAAAGGCTGGATAATCTGACGCTCCCAGTTAAAACAGCCCACCACTGTTTCGACCTTTAAGCCTTCAATAATAATTGCGTCCATCGGATTACTCGGGCGTGTATAACGTGAATCATCACCTGCTTGCTACATCAGCATCACGTGTGTCACTTTGCGATGTAGCAGCAGCTTGTTATATAAAAGCTGGGCGATGTCTATAAATTAATGTTTGAGCAGCAGATTTGGGTCCATACTTTGTACCATCTGCAAGCGCTGGTCGGCATAAATGTCGGTATACGGCGCCAGGATACGCATGAAACGGTCAAAGTACAGCATTTGCTTGAACAGCAGCGCGAAATCACGCGGGAAACGGATGCCATGACGCTCACCAACCGCCACCATATCCATCATGATGTCATTTAAATCGGCCGGATTTGAACTGAGGATTTCCTGGGGATCGGCCAGCAGTACACCACTAAACAGACGTTCCAAATCTTGCGCCAGCACTTGGGTGTTAATCTGGGTATCGGTCATGCCCATTTTCAGCATGTTTTCCGCCATCAGCGTGTAGTCGGTATTCTGCAAGGCATCCATAAAGGCGATACAGGCGGTCCAGACTTCAGGCTTCAGCTGCCCGACAATCCCAAAATCAATAAAACCGACGCGGCCATCTTCCAGCAGCATCAGGTTGCCAGCATGCAGGTCGGCATGGAAACTGTTACACATCATCAGGCTGCCAAACCAGGTATTCATGGCGGTAATTAACACCTGCGACGGGTCTTTGGCATACTGTTTTACCACTTCAAAATCGGTTAAAGGCACCCCGAAAAGACGCTGCATGGTCAACACCCGGCGAGTGGAATACTGATGATAAACCTTCGGCGCTGTTGCAGCCTGATTCTGGGTCAGGTTCAGATAATTGACGAAATCATCCAGGTTTTTGGCTTCTTCAATAAAGTCGACTTCGCGCACCATACGGACTTTAATTTCTTCGACAATATCGGCCAGAGAGGCGAATTTCACTTTCGGTACGGCTTTTTCCAGCAGCTTGGTGGCCCAGTGCAGCACATTCAGGTCAGTATATAAAATGGTTTCCACACCCGGTTTCTGGACTTTAATCACCACATCTTCGCCCGAGACCAGCTTGGCAGCATGCACCTGGGCAATGGAAGCCGAAGCCAGCGGGGTTTCATCAATCGAGGCAAAAATTTCGCCTAAATCACGCCCGGCGAATTCTGAAGCCAGCACCTGCTGTACATAGCTAAACGGCAATGATGGAGTTTGATCTAAACAGCCCTGAAACTCTTCCACATACTCACGTGGAAACAAAGATGGCGTGCTGGCAATAAACTGTCCCAGCTTGATATAGGTTGAACCGAGCGATTCAAAGGTTTCACGCATCAGTTTGGCATTGCTGGGTTTTTCAGTCGCATATTTCAGGCCGGCTTTGGCCGCCACGACCGCCGTTTCGCCCATACGCGCCATGGAACGAAGGCCATCTAACCAGATATTGTTTTTCATAATGTCTTCGATGAAATTAAATTTGAGTCAGTGTAGCAAAAAATTGATGTCAGATAGATTTATCTTGCCTGACAGCATGGGCAATTTCGGTCTTTTTCAAACGCCAGCAGGCGCTGTTTTAAACTCAGCCCATCCCAGAGCAGCAGCTTCTGTTTTAACGCAGCAATTCCCAGACCTAAATAGATCAAGGTATGATGCGCCTGTAAACTGGCCATCACATTCGGAGTCGTGGCCAGCACACCGGAATCGGCGCAGCGCAGGCTTTCATTGGCCTGATCTTCTTTTGGAAACAGACATTCATAACAAGCCGAATCGCCTTCCACCATAAACAGCTGGCCCTGAAAACCAATAGCCGAGGCGCTAATCAGCGCCACCTGATGCTGCACACAAACACGATTGACCAGATACCGGGTACTGAAATTATCACAGCCATCTAAAACCAGATCCTGCTGGGCAATCAGTCCGATAGCATTGCTGTCATCCAGTTTGGCTGTGATGGCATGTACCTGAATATGCGGATTAATCTTTTGCAGACGCTTGGCCAGAATGTCGGCCTTATAGAAGCCTAAATCTTCTGCGCTATAGGCAATTTGACGTTGCAAATTACTGATTTCAATCGTATCGGCATCAATGAGGGTGATTTTTCCGACCCCGGCGCGCGCCAACAGTTCAGCACTGCTACAGCCGATACCGCCACAGCCGACAATCAGCACATTGGCCAGTTTTAATTTTTCCTGCGCTTCGATATCCCAGCCATCCAGCAAAATCTGGCGACTATATAAATGCATTTCTGCATCGCTCAGTTCCTGCCAGTTATCCTCAAGTGTCACCATTTATCTTCCTGTTTTTTGCTGGCTATAGTGTAATTCGATTGATTTTTTTTAACAGCCTTACCCGCTGTTTTTTCGATTTCACTGCTTTTCATTTTATGTATAACCTCTTGGTCTGGATGATATGTAAACAACTGTCTTGCCTGATGCGCTTTTGTTGAGCACAGATATTGTTTTACCCTGAATCTGTATGAGTTAGGTGAGACCGCTACGCGAAGCACAAAAATCGTTTTACTCTGCTTGTGAATGAGTTCTTTTGCGTAAAAGCGCATTTACTGACATCAGGAGCAGAGCACATGAACGATCAACATAACCGCGACAAATTATGGGAACTGATTAAAGATGTACGCTTCACCATGATCAGTCACCACACCGAAACCCAAGAAATTCATGCACAGCCAATGACCATGCTCAATTCTGAAAAGCTGCATGAACGTCAGAATTTGTATTTTATTTTGCGTGACAGCAATGATCTGGTTACAGCAGTGACCAGCGGCCGTAACCAGATTGGTCTGGCGTTCTCCAAACCCTCAGACGGGATTTATGTGTCGATGAGTGCACATGCGCAAATCAGTACAGATCGTGCCCTGATTGATCAGCTCTGGAATCCATGGGCGGAAAACTGGTTTAACGGCAAGGATGATCCTTCGGTGCGTGTTCTGGTGGCAGAAGCGATTAGTGCCGAATACTGGAATGTCACCGACAATAAAGTCACCCAGTTATTTAAAGTACTGAAAGGCAATCTGACCGGTAAAACTGGTGAACCCAATTCTGAACACCAGAAAATGGATTTATAACAGCCACATATACGCCTTGAAATAGCCATAAAAAAAGTCACGCTTTGACCTGTATTTTGCAGATTCTTGCGTGACTTTTTATAGATAAAAATAAAACTGATAAAAATCAATATCAAGAAACCAAATGTAATGACATACAAATTACATAAATTAAATAATTTTAATTGTCTTCTATCTCCTCTTAACTGACTTTTTCCAACAGTATCTGTTTATCAATTTCCTGCTGCTTAAGGATATTGCGTTGAATCTTGCCGCTGGAGGTTTTGGGTAAAGCCTCGACAAATTCAATTTCTTTCGGATAAGCATGTTTGGATAAACGTGAACGCACATAATGCTGTAGTTTTTGTTCCAGTGCCGGACTTGCAGCAAATTGTGCTTTTAGCACCACAAAGGCTTTAACGATTTCAGTACGCGCCGGGTCCGGTTTACCCACCACGGCTGATTCCAGCACTTCCTCGCATTCCAGCAAGGTGCTTTCGACATCAAACGGTCCGACCCGATAGCCCGAAGTTGTAATGACATCGTCTGCACGCCCAATAAAATCAATTCCGCCCAGCTCATTTAAACGCACCGTATCACCGGTTAAATAGTACTGGCCCACAAAGGATTTACGGTTATGTCCGGCATAGCCTTTAAACCACATTAATGGAGATTGTGATTCATCCAGCGCCAGCGTGCCAATTTCACCCGCGGCAACTTCCTGATGCTGTGCATTTAATACCGCAAAACGATGTCCCGGAATGGCATAACCGGCCGAGCCCACTTTTTTGTGATGTTCCAGCGCATGATGATTGGCAATCACCATGCCCAGTTCAGTTTGTCCGTACTGATCGTAAACATTGACCTCGAGATCCTGTTTAAACCAGTGAATAACTTCTGGGGTTAGTGGCTCACCGGCACTGCTGACCACGCGCAAGGTTTTAGGTACACCGGCAAATTTTTCTTTAAAGCCAAAGAACATACGAAAGGCTGTTGGCGAACCGGCCAAATTGCTGACCTGATATTTTTGAATGACTTCCAGTGCATGATCGACACTAAATGGTCGTTCATCCATGATAATACTATGCCCCAGACTGAGCGGCCCGGTAATGCCATAATACAACCCATAGGCCCAGCCCGGATCGGCCAGATTCCAGAACGAATCTTCAGCACGTAAATCGACCGCATACTGCATATAACCTTTAAAGGCCAGCAAGGCTTTTAAAGGCACCGGCACCGATTTTGCCAGACCCGTGGTACCGGAAGTAAACATCATCAGGAAGTCATCTTCAAAGCTGCACAGTACCGGCTCAAAACTGGCAGAATGCTGATTCAGCTGCTGCCAGAAATCGGCATCACCTGTTCCAGCCGCTTCAGCACCGACGGTTAATATACCAATCTGCTGCAATGAACTGAGTTTGGCGCGTTGCTCGGTATGGGTCACAATAAACTGGGTATTGGCAGCCTCCAGCCGGTGTTCAATCGCTTTCGATTCAAAGGCTGTAAATAGCGGCTGATAGACCGCGCCCATCCGCCAGGTGGCCAATACGGTAATCAGCAATTCCGGAGTTCTTGGCAGCAGACCGGCAATACAGTCGCCTGCTTTTAAACCCATGGCCTGAAAATAATTGGCCAGCTTGCCTGAAGCCTCAGCCAGCTGATCAAAGCTCCAACGAGCTGATTCACCCTGCTTACCTTCCCAGATCAAAGCGGTGTGCTGCTGTCCAGAATATCGGCCACAGCATTCGGTATAGGCATTCAGTGCCTGTGCCGTTCCCTGTAACTGGGTAGCAATCAGTTGTTCCAAATTAAAATCTTGATAGGCGTCTTGCAACGTTTTCATGGGGGCAACCTCTTATCCTTCGGGGCGATTGATCTGCAAAAACATCCGTATTGCAGAACGTGTTCCTTGTTGTTTTCATGCCATCGGGCTGATGGTCTGCAGTCCATCCGACTGCAGGGTTATTTCTTATACGGCTATTTTTAGATTGTACCCATGCAAAGCGGTCTTCACATGGGAGATGGGTTAGATGATGAATAACATCTTATGCTTCAGTTCAGCATAAGGAGGGCACCACTGCAATTTCCATTGGCCTCAATCGTGATGCCGTGTTTGGACATATTGCTGTATCAACGCCGGTTTAAGACTGGGTCACAGCCCGGGCAATCACCAAACGCTGAATATCCGAAGCGCCTTCATAAATCTGGCTAACCCGAACATCGCGGTAAATCCGTTCTACCGGGAAGTCGGACACATAACCATAACCGCCATGAATCTGGATGGCATCGGAGCAGACGCGCTCTGCCATGGTTGAAGCAAACAGTTTGGCCATCGAAGCCTCTTTTAAACACGGTAAACCGGCATCTTTTAAGCTGGCTGCATGCAAAATCAACTGACGCGCCGCTTCAATTTGCGTGGCCATATCGGCCAGACGAAAAGCCACTGCCTGATGTTGCACGATCTCAACCCCAAAGGCTTTACGTTCATTGGCATATTCCACGGCGGCATCTAAAGCAGCACGCGCCATCCCCACCGATTGGGCAGCAATCCCGATCCGGCCTGACTCCAGATTGGACAAAGCAATTTTATAGCCTTCGCCTTCCTGACCGAGCAGATGATCAGCTGGAATACGGCATTGATCCAGCACAATAGTCGCCGTATCGGAACAATGCTGCCCCATTTTGTCTTCTAAACGCGATACGATATATCCGGGGTTCTCGGTCGGGACCAAAAAGCAGGAAATGCCTTTTTTGCCAGCAGATTTATCGGTCACAGCAAAGACCAAAGCCAGCTGGGCGTGTTTACCGGTGGTAATAAACTGCTTAGTGCCATTTAATATCCAGCTGTCACCATCACGTTCAGCCTTGCATTCGATGGCACTAGCATCGGAACCGACTTGCGGTTCGGTCAGGCAAAAACAGCCTAACCATTCACCGGTCGTCAGTTTGGTCAGATAATGCTGTTTTTGCGCTTCAGTGCCATAACGCTGAATGATGCCGCACGGTAAAGAGTTTTGCACACTCACAATCGTCGAAATCGCACCATCTCCTGCGGCAATTTCCTCTAAAGCAAGCACCAGCGAAATATAGTCCAGACCGGCACCACCCCACTGTTCCGATACAGTCATACCCAGTGCACCTAAAGCGCCCAGCTCTTTCAGTTCCTGTGCCGGAAACTGTGCGGTTTTATCGCGTTCGGCTGCGGTCGGTTTCAATTTCTCCTGCGCATAGCTACGCATCATGTCCTGAACCATTTTTTGTTGTTCATTTAAAATCATTGCTTTCTCGTTCTCATTACGTTGGATTCGGCTGAAGTACGCTGGCTGATCTAAAAACTTGGGGGATGGTCTAGCTGCAGCATCAGCACGACAACCAGACCAGATGGGTTTATCTTATTTTTATTTACTTAGGCTATTTATTTAACCCAGCAAAGGGCTGCTTTTTTAAGCATTGTACTTATTTAGGCTGCATCCGGATCGCACCATCCAGACGAATCACCTCACCATTCAAATAGCCATTTTCAAAAATCTGTCCTACCAACTGGGCAAATTCATGTGGCTTAGCCAGACGCGGTGGATATGGCACCATCTGCCCCAAAGCATCCTGCACATGCTGTGGAAAGGCTTTCAGCATTGGTGTTTCCATAATCCCCGGTGCAATGGTCATCACACGGATTGATTCACGGGCCAGTTCACGGGCTAGCGGCAAGGTCATCGCCACAATCGCGCCTTTGGACGCAGAATAGGCCGCCTGACCAATCTGGCCTTCATACGCCGCCACTGAAGCGGTATTGACAATCACACCGCGCTCTTCTTCACCGGCTTGAAGTTGATATTTAGCCATCAGCTGCGCAGCAAAACGAATCATGTTAAAGCTGCCACTGACATTAATGTCCAGCACTTTCTGGAACATGCTTAAGCTATGTAAGCCTTCTTTGCCCAGCACTTTGGCTGAAGGTGCGATGCCGGCACAGTTGACCAGGCCATTTAACTGGCCATAGTGCTGCTCAATCTCGGCAAAGAATTGCTCTACCGCGGCTTCATCGGTCACATCCAGCGCCTTAAACTGGGCTTTTTCACCCAATTGCTGTGCCATTTGTGTGCCCAGCTCCTGGTTCATATCGACCAGAATGACATTGGCCCCCTGCTCCACCAGATACTGTGCAGTAGCAGCACCCAAACCAGATGCACCACCGGTAACCACACATACTTTTCCTTGAATCTTCATTTTATTTTCCCAAATAGTTTTGCTATCAATGACACATACTCGACTTAAGATGCAGAGTAATCAGACTCCAGCTTGAGTACAATTTCCAAATACAGCATCCTGCATGATGCCTTTGAACAATAGCATTTTTAACATAATTTTAAATTGAATAGACACGCGATGACACCATCCCATCTGCATTATAGTAAAGGCACCATTTCCATTGCACTGGTGCATGAAGCACTGCAAGCCGCCCAGCAGCAAGGCGTGGAAATTCACGCCATTCTGACCCGAGCCGGTATTCCGCTGGAGCTGATGCATTCGGCCAAAGCCCGGGTGTCGGTGCTGCAATATGGGCAGCTGTGGATTGCCCTAGCCGATGCCATGAATGATGAGTTTTTTGGCATGGACAGTCATCCGCTACGCCGTGGCAGTTATCGTTTATTGTCCAAATGGGTCTACTCTGCCGACACGGTTGAAACCGCCCTGAAAGAGATTCTAAAGTTTTTCAACCTGATTCTGGATGATCTGTGCGGGGAATTACAGCTTAACGAAGATACTGCTGTGCTGACCATTCATGATCGGGCGCAGCCCAAAGCCATGTTCAGTTATGCAACATATTTGATGCTGATACATAGCCTGATCTGCTGGCTCAGTGGACAGCGCATTGCCATTCAAAAAATCGAGCTGAAATGCTCCGCTCCAAACGATGATGCAGATTATCGGGTGCGATTTTGTGAAAGCATTCGCTATGAACAACCCGCCAACCGGATCTATTTTGATGCGCAGGCTTTGGGTCTAAAAATCAAGCAGGATGAGCGCAGCTGGAAACGCTTTTTACAGCAAACCCCGTATAACCTGCTGGTGCGTTTTAAAAATCCACATGCCTTAAGCACGATGATTCGTAAACAACTGATGCAGCGTCCGCCAAGTGAATGGCTGGAACTGCATGAACTGACCCGACAACTGAATATGTCAGGCGCCACTTTTCAGCGCCGCTTAAAACAGGAAGGCACCAGCTATCAGCAACTGAAAAATGAAATCCGCCGCGATACCGCGATTGAACTGCTCTCAAAAACCGAGCTATCGCTACAAGATATTAGTGAACGGCTGAATTTTCATGATCCAAGCGCCTTTCACCGTGCTTTTAAAAAGTGGACTGGCTTAAATCCCGGGGCCTATCGGCAGAATCAAAGCTAGCCGTTATTTATGCTGATATTTTTAACTCAGAACTTTTAAATATAAGTTGCAATATGAAGCACTTGGCATTTCAAGTGCAGTATTTGAACCGGTCATTCATCGTAACAGCATTGCCAATCACACCAAAATAGATTAATTTTCACTCAATTTATCGCATAGATTCTATGCAATTTTGGCTGTAATCCCTCCTCCTCCTTGTTGTACTCCATCTTTAGAGGTTCCCATGCTTAAGATGATTGATGTGCTTGCACAAAATCTGGTTCAAAATTTTAATCACGCACTTTCTACTCCCTCAGAGCAACTTGATGAATTGCTGAATCAAGGCATTCTCAACACCTCTGAAGATCAGTTACGTAATGCGATGGCGGCATTTTTTGATCGTGAAGATGCGCTAGAAGCGGCACAAGCCCTAGATATTCCTCAGGAAGATCTGCACGCCTTACAAGCGGGCCTGGCACTTAAAGATGAAAACCTGAGTGAAACAGCAAAAATTGTAGCGCTATGTCTGGCTTTAGAAACCAATAGCCTGGCTCAAGTGGAAGTATCTGACTGCCTGCAAGATTATCCAATGTAAATCTTGAGCAGTTACCCAACGCCTTATTCAAGTGACGCTACGGCGTCACTTTTTTTGACTGGATTATACTGAATCATCCCAACGTATACGGCTTGCATTGCCTTGTCCGGCTATGGAACACTACGGCTGAGCATCCGCGCAGAAGCACTATGATTATTCGGGATAAAAGCAACAGTTTCGCATTACTTTTTGCATGGTCAGGCACCATCTTGCCCAAGGTCATGCCGGCCTTAATGATGGTGGTGTTCATTTCCACCGTGCTGGTCTATCTGTCCTCGCATCATTATGTACAGGCGCCGGCCGTGCCCGCGATTGGCTTTACCATTTTCGGGGTTATCCTGTCGATTTTCCTCAGTTTCAGAAATACTGCCAGTTATGAACGCTGGTGGGAAGGCCGCAAATTATGGGGGCAGCTGATTGCCACCTCACGCCATCTTGCCCGTGATTCCTATGTGTTGCCGCCCGCCGAACGTCAGGTGCTGATGTATCGGGTAATGCTGTTTAGCAATTTACTGAAAAACCGGCTGCGCACCCAGAATGAGCCGATTGATTTTTATCATAACAAGGTCAATTTAAGCCCGGCCGATTATCAGGCGCTGTTTGGGCATATTAATGCCGCCCAGTTTATTCTGGAACAGATTCAGAAAGATCTGGTCAAGGCCCTGCACAGCGGCGAACTGTCAGATATTGTCTATCATGGCCTGAACAAGCACATTATCAGCTTAGGGGATATTCAGGCCGGTTGTGACCGGATTCTGACCACACCTTTGCCGTTTTCGTATTCGGTACTGCTACACCGTACCGTGTACTGTTTCTGCTTTATTCTGCCTTTTAGTTTAGAGGCGAATTTAGGCATCTGGACCCCCATTCTGGTGGGATTAATTGCCTATCTGTTTTTGGGTTTGGATGCCTTAAGCGAACAACTGGAAGAACCGTTTGGCCTGCAAGACAATGACCTGCCACTGAGTGCCATGGTCCGGCTAATCGAACGGGAAATGCTGAGTGCCTTGGGTGAAGAATTACCTCCGGCCATTCAGGCGATTAAAGGCAACCTGACTTAATCGCCGAGTTGGCCGATAGTCACCCGATCATTACCGCCATAATCCAGAATGGTGCGTACCGCAACAAAACCGGCATCGTTAAAGATATTTTGCACAGCTACTGCCTGATCATAACCATGCTCTACAGCAATCCAGCCTTGCGGTTTTAACCAGTGCTTGCCTTGCTGAATAATAATCTCAAGATCAGATAAGCCCTGCTTGGCCGCCACTAAGGCCCGTTCAGGTTCGGTGGCCAAATCTTTCATATGTACATCATCAGCCGCAATATACGGTGGATTCGACACAATCAGATCAAACCTCGGCTCGGCAGAAACGCCTAAAGCAGCAAACCAGGCGCCCAGCTTAAACTCTACCCGCTCCAAGTTATGCGTCTGCGCATTTTTTTTGGCAACCGCCAGAGTCGGCGGATAAATATCGGTTGCAGTCACCTGCCAATCCGGACGTTCCGATGCCAAGGCCAAGGCAATCGCACCGGTGCCGGTACCCAAGTCGATAATCGCCGCTTGTGCCGGTAAATCCAGTTGCAAACAGCTTTCTACCAGTACTTCGGTATCTGGTCTTGGCACCAGGGTATCTGGTGTGACTTTTAAATCCAGTGTCCAGAATGGCTGTGAACCGGTGACATAGGCCAAGGGTTCACCTGCTTCAATCCGGGCAATACCCGCAAGATATTGCTGTTCCTGTTCTGGGCTTAGCTCACGATCGGCCTGATATTTCAGCGCCAAGGCAGATAAACCTAGAATATGCTCCAGTAGCCAGAGATTTTCCTGACGTTCGTAGCTGTCTGCTACGCCACGAATGGCCAGTGCATCGGCAATTTTCATTAGCCACCATTTTGCTGGGCAAGTAACGCCAGCTGATCGGCCTGATATTCACGGTGCAGGCTGTCCAGCAATTCGGTTAAATCACCTTCCATCACTGCATCTAACTTATATAAAGTTAAGTTAATACGATGATCGGTCATCCGCCCTTGCGGATAGTTATAGGTGCGAATACGCTCGGAACGGTCGCCGGAACCGACCAGGTCACGACGCATTTCCGAAGTGGCGGCATCTGCTGCGGCACGTTTGGCATTTTCCAGACGCGAGGCCAATAAGGCCATGGCTTTGGCTTTGTTCTTGTGCTGCGAACGCTCTTCCTGACATTCCACCACCGTGCCGGTTGGAATATGGGTAATACGCACCGCAGAGTCAGTTTTGTTGACGTGCTGACCACCGGCACCCGAAGCGCGGTAGGTATCAATACGTAAATCTGCCGGGTTAATATCCACCGTGGTATCGACATCAATTTCAGGCAAAATAGCCACGGTACAGGCGGACGTATGTACACGGCCTTGCGATTCAGTTGTCGGAACACGCTGGACACGATGTGCGCCACTTTCAAATTTCAGGCGGCCATAGACCCCGTCACCATTAACCAGACAAATCACTTCTTTATAGCCGCCGTGTTCGCCTTCGTTTTCTGACAGCACTTCAATACGCCAGCCTTGAGATTCGGCATATTTGCTGTACATGCGGAATAAATCGCCGGAGAAAATTGCTGCTTCATCACCACCGGTGCCGGCACGAATTTCCAGATAGGCCGAGTTGGCATCATTCGGATCTTTAGGAATCATCAGGATGTTTAAATCCGCTTCCAGCTGTTCAATCAGTGCCTTGTTTTCCTTGATCTCTTCCTGCGCCATCTCTTTAAAGTCAGGATCGGACAGCATTGCTTCAGCCGTTTCAATATCGGCTTCGGCCTGGGTATATTTGCCCCAGACTTCGGTAATTTCGCTCAGGTCATTGTGTTCGCGCGACAGCTGGCGAAAGCGTTTGTTATCGGAAATGACTTCAGCATCGGCCAAGAGTGCTGTTAATTCTTCGTGACGGTCAGAAAGTTGATCTAATCGTAAACGTAACGATTCTTTCATTGTGCAAATTATCTCAATATACAGGCTGTCGCCCTAATTCAATAAGGCCAGCGAAATCAAAAAATTGCCATAGTTTAACGATTCTGGCCAGCAAATAACATCTTTATTCGTAGCAGAAACTGCGTGGTTGATGGTCAAATCCGGCAAATACGCTACAGCGTGCAAGAGATGCATCCTGCCTCTTTCAATTTAAAGTCTGGGCTGCCGATAAAATCGACAGTTTTAATACAACTTATACAAAGCCGAAACCAAAGCACTGAATTATGAAGGTGCCTCTCCATATTTGCAGGGAATCCTTTTGTTACATTTACTGCCATCAAATGACATTAAAAAGTCCGCTCTTGGACATGGAGTGAATATGAAACTCAATGCTGTTTTATTAAGTGCAACGCTTGCTGCCACTTCTTTCATGACGGTGAATGCACATGCTGACAATGCGACCCGTGTAGCTGCAGCCAGTGCCTTAGGTAGTGTCGCAGGTACAGCCTTAGGTAAAAACATGGGCGGTACCACGGGTGCAACCATTGGTGCGGCTTTAGGTGGTGCAGGTGGCGCAGCTGTAGCCAGTAACAAACGCCATCGTACTGAATCTGCCATTGGCGGTGCCTTAGGTGGCGGTGCGGGTTATACCGTGGGTCAGAACATGGGCGGTACGAATGGTGGTTATATTGGTGCAGCGCTCGGTGCAGCCGGTGGTGCAGCGCTGGGTAACAAGATTTCCAAAGATAAAGAATACGACCGTTACCAGGAACGTAAATGGAAGAAAAAACGTCGTCGTTAATTCTCCCCTTGTAAAAAAGCATCTTCAGGATGCTTTTTTTACGCCTGGGATTTCATTTTTTCAGTAGATGGATGAGGAGGCAATTATGAAGAGATTCGACAGAAAAATTACACAGTGTTGACCAAAATTAGCATTTTGACACCTGTGCCCTCCACGATCTTTTCTCAAAGTTTTTCTACATTAAAGTCAAGACAAATTGAATGTGCTCTTTGGAGTGTAACCATGAAGATCAACAAAATTTTATTGAGTACAGTACTGGCCAGCTCAGCACTTATGATGGGTACAGCATACGCCGACAACAACACCCGTGTCGCAGTAGGTTCCGCTTTAGGTGGTGTGGTCGGTGCAGCCATTGGCCAGCAAATGGGCGGCTCAACCGGTGCGTTAATTGGTTCTGCCTTGGGTGGTGCCGGTGGTGCAGCAGTCTCTGCCGATAAACGTGACCGCAATGGTGCAGCTATTGGTGCCGCTTTAGGCAGTGCCGGTGGTTATAGCGTCGGTAAAAACATGGCTGGCAGCAATGGCGGCTATATTGGCGCAGCCTTAGGTGGTGGTGCCGGTGCAGTATTAGGTACCAAAGTCAGCGAAGATCGCCGTTATGATGACCGTTATGATCGTCGCTACGACAGCCGTGGCTACCGTTACAACGACTATCGTTATAATGACCGTTACCGCAGTAATAATGGCCTGCATCTGGGTCATTATAAAAACGGAAAACGCCGTTAATTTCAAAGTTCAGAATCTAAACCTATCACAAGCACCTTCGGGTGCTTGTGTTGTTTTACACGATGAAACCTTATATCGAAAAAAAGCGATATACAAACATCGGGACACAACGTATGCTGTGAGCCATAGATATGTGAATAGAGAACGCCAATGCGCAGTTTAAAAGACACACAATTTTCCATTCTGGAACTGGCACCGGTTCGTGACGATAAAACCATTCAATTTTCCCTGCATCATGCGCTAGAGCTGGCGCAACGGGCAGAAAAACTGGGCTATGCCCGCTTCTGGCTGGCTGAACATCATAATATGGACGGAATTGCCAGCTCGGCCACAGCGGTGCTGCTCGGCTATATTCTGGCCAACACCCAGACTTTAAAAGTGGGTTCTGGCGGGATTATGTTGCCCAACCACGCCCCTTTAGTGGTGGCAGAACAGTTCGGTACACTGGCTACACTCTATCCGGACCGGATTGAGCTGGGTCTTGGTCGTGCGCCCGGCACCGATCAGACCACCATGCGTGCCTTGCGCCGTAGCCGTCAGGAAACTGAAGACCAGTTCCCGCAAGATGTGCTGGAAATTCTGCACTATTTCAAAGAACCTGAACCGCAGCAACGCATTGTAGCGACGCCGGGACAAGGCACCCATGTTCCGGTCTGGTTACTCGGTTCCAGCCTGTTTAGTGCCCAGCTGGCAGCCCGATTGGGTCTGCCCTACTCGTTTGCCTCACACTTTGCGCCGCGGATGCTCGGTCAGGCCATTCAGCTGTATCGGGATAACTTCCAGCCGTCTGAATATCTAGATCGGCCTTATGTATCGATGGGCGTGCCAACGGTCGTGGCGGCCACCGATGAAGAAGCGCAGTTTTTGGCTACCAGTGCCTATCAGCGGGTCTTAGGTTTAATGCGTGGTCAGAGCCTGAAATTAAAAGCGCCAGTCGCCAGCATGGACGGTTTATGGTCACCGGCTGAAAAAATGTCAGTCGATAACTTCTATGCCATGGGGCAAATTGGCTCACCGGCGACTGTTAAAGCTGGCTTAGAACAGTTATTGAGCCGTTATGAGGTCGATGAGTTTATCTTTACCTGTGATGTCTATGACACTGAAAAACGTCTGCAAAACTTTGACTACCTGATGCAGCTCAAATAAGTTTCATCGAGCTGTGATGGCGCCTGTAAACCATATGGATTTGCAGGCTTTTTTATTGTGATGGTGAATCTATTCTCGCCCCATCCTGCACCGATATTTTAGTCACCGTGACCGAAATGACTGGCCAGATAGTTAAAGCGCTTTACCTTCCAGCAAGAGCTGACTAAAAATAGAGTAAAACATCTAAATTGATAAAACCAAGAATGAAAGGATGCCCTCATGGTCGTTAAACAGCAGGATACCGGCAAAAGCGTATTTGAAAATTGTGCAGCAGACTTTCATGCCTTTCAGGGGCTTTGCATCAGTGCCAAAGACAGTAAACAGCATGACTTCAGTCAACGCAGCGTGGCGATTATTGGTGCCAATCAGGACAGTGTCTCGCAGCTGGACAAAATTGCCCAGGTCGCCAGTCAGGTCAAAGTCTTTCAGATTGAACCGCACTTTGTATTACCAAGTACCGAACGCGGTATCCATCGTTTAATCAGCCATCCGCTGGTATTTAAAAACCGCCGGCTGTTTAATAACCGGGTCAAGAATATTCTGGCCTTGCGCTTTTTAGATGCGCAAGTGGTAGATACCTGGCTAAAACGTCAGCTGACCCCGAATATTGCCGATACCCAGCACGCCTATTTTAAATCGGACAGTTATTATGCTGCGCTGCAACGCGACAACTGTCAGTTAATTACCTGGCCCATTGCCCGAATTGCAGAACACAGTATTTATACCATTGATGGCAGTGAATATAAGGTCGATGTAATTATTACCACCCACCGTAATCCAGAAAAGTAAATACAGGTACAAGTAAATTAAAAGAGCGGTAAATTAAAAGAGCGGTAAATTAAGAGAAAAGTGTTATTAATTTTCAAGTCGATTAGAGCAGTGGATGAAATAGGATTTTAGACCGTTTTTTTAGTTTTTGAATTTGATTTCAGTCTAATATCCACTGGAATACTGCAGCCTGCAGTATTCCAGTGTTAACCACAATTACTTAACCAATACGACGTTTCAGACCGGTCATTTGCAGGACACGGGTCGAAATTTCTTCAATCGACATTTCAGACACATTCAGGTATTTAATCCCTTCAGAAATATAAATGCCTTCAATGGCGCGTAATTCCATCTGGCACTGGTTAAAGCTGGCATAACGGCTATTGGCCTTACGTTCGGTACGAATTGCCACCAGACGCTCGGCATCAATCATCAAACCAAATAATTTATGTTTATGTGGGCGCAACACGGCTGGCAAACGGTTATCATCCAGATCTTCTTCGGTCAGTGGATAGTTGGCCACACGTATACCAAACTGTAATGACAAATAAATCGAGGTTGGGGTTTTACCGGAACGGGATACGCCAATGAGAATCAGATCAGCTTTGTCATAGTGACGGGTACGCGCACCATCATCATTGTCCAAAGCAAAATGCACCGCATCAATACGTGCTTTATACGATTCTGAATCAGTTACAGCATGGGTCTGCCCCACCAGCGTGGTTGGCTGTGTGCCCAGCACATCGGCCAGTTTGCTGATCAGCCCCTCAAATACGTCCAGATTGACGGCATTGGCGGTGTTGATAATATCGCGCACATACGGATCGACCAAAGTATCAAATACCAGTGGCGGCTGACCATCTAATTCGGCACGTCGGTTAATTTCTGACACCACATCGGTGGCTGCTTCTTCCGAGCTAATATAGGGAATAATATGAATGTCAAAATCGACATTCGGAAACTGCGCTAAAAGGGAGTGTCCCAAGGTTTCGGCTGTAATTGCGGTTCCATCGGAAATAAAGAACACACTCCGCTTAATTTGTTTACCTTCGGACATTAAAATTCTCCTTAAACATTTGTCTTAGTGCTATATAATCTTTATAGTAAACTGATCTTACATGACTGTCGCTTAGTTAAATTAAAAAGCTAAGCATATTCAATATAATTTCATGACAAGATAGTGATTAATACTGCAAAAGTGGAGTAACAACTTTGGAAGCGCGCGTAATTGGTCTAGAAAAATTAGGGAAACACGACGTTGAGCTCGTAGGTGGGAAAAACTCATCTCTGGGCGAAATGATCAGCCATTTGTCTAATGCTGGCGTCTCTGTACCAGGTGGCTTTGCGACAACGGCTCAAGCTTATCGTGAATTTCTCGAGCAAAGTGGCCTAAACGCTAAAATTCAAGCCGAGCTTAAAACGTTAAATGTAGATGACGTCAATGCTCTTGCTGAGACAGGCGCAAAAATCCGTCAATGGATTGTCGACACTCCGCTTACGGCAGAACTTGAAAAAGAAATCCGCGATGCTTTCGCAGAACTTTCTAACGGCAACCCTGACATCGCGGTTGCCGTTCGTTCATCTGCTACCGCAGAAGATTTGCCAGATGCTTCTTTCGCGGGTCAACAGGAAACTTTCCTGAACATCCGTGGCATCGACAACGTCCTGATTGCCATTAAAGAAGTATTTGCCTCTTTGTACAACGACCGCGCAATTTCTTACCGCGTACACCAAAACTTTGACCATGATGTTGTTGCCCTGTCTGCTGGCGTACAACGCATGGTGCGCTCAGAAACAGGTGCCGCAGGTGTAATGTTCACCCTGGATACAGAATCTGGTTTCCGTGATGCAGTCTTTATTACGGCTTCTTACGGTCTGGGTGAAATGGTGGTACAAGGTGCGGTCAACCCGGACGAATTCTATATCTCTAAGCCACTGTTAAGAGCAGGTAAACACGCAGTTCTACGTCGTAACCTCGGTTCTAAACACCAGAAAATGATTTATGGTGAAGAAGGTGCGGCTGGTAAATCTGTGGTTGTGGTTGATGTTGAAAAAGCCGACCGTCAACAGTTCGCCTTAAACGATCACGAACTGCAAGAACTGGCAAAACAGGCGTTAATCATTGAAGAGCACTACGGTGCACCAATGGACATCGAATGGGCCAAAGATGGTGATGACGGTTTAATTTACATTGTTCAGGCGCGTCCGGAAACAGTGAAAAGTCGTCAAAACGTGGGCACCATGGAGCGTTACCTGCTGAAACAACGCGGCACGGTATTGTGTGAAGGCCGTTCAATTGGTCAGCGTATCGGGTCTGGTAAAGTTCGCATCGTAACCTCGATTAAAGAAATGGACAAAGTCCAAGACGGTGATGTACTGGTTTCTGACATGACCGACCCGGATTGGGAACCAGTGATGAAACGTGCCGCTGCCATTGTCACGAACCGTGGTGGTCGTACCTGTCACGCTGCGATTATTGCGCGTGAATTAGGTGTTCCTGCAATTGTGGGTTGTGGTAATGCCACTGAAGTCTTGACTGACGGTCAGGAAGTGACAGTATCTTGTGCTGAAGGTGATACCGGTTTCATTTACGAAGGTGCTTTAGATTTTGAAGTACAACGTAACTCAATCGAGTCGATGCCTGCGCTGCCATTCAAGATCATGATGAACGTGGGTAACCCGGACCGTGCGTTTGACTTCGCGCAAATTCCAAACGAAGGCATTGGTTTGGCACGTCTTGAGTTCATCATTAACCGTATGATCGGTGTGCATCCAAAAGCATTACTGAATATTGACAGCTTGCCACGTGAAACACGTGCAGCCGTAATGGCACGTACTGCGGGTTATACTTCTCCAGTTGAATTCTATGTTGAAAAACTGGTGGAAGGTATTTCAACGCTGGCAGCCGCGTTTGCAGACAAGCCAGTCATCGTGCGTATGTCTGACTTCAAATCAAACGAATATGCCAACCTGATTGGCGGTAAGTTATACGAGCCGGAAGAAGAAAACCCAATGCTGGGCTTCCGTGGTGCAAGCCGTTATGTATCAGACAACTTCCGTGACTGCTTCGAGCTTGAATGTCGCGCACTGAAAAAAGTCCGTGATGAAATGGGCTTAACCAACGTACAAATCATGATTCCATTTGTACGTACTGTGGCTGAAGCGAAACGTGTGATGGAACTGCTGGCACAAAATGGCCTGAAACGTGGTGAAAATGGTCTGAAAGTGATCATGATGTGTGAATTACCAACCAACGCCCTGTTGGCTGAGCAATTCCTTGAACACTTCGACGGTTTCTCAATCGGTTCAAACGACTTGACCCAGTTAACCCTTGGTTTAGACCGTGACTCAGGTATTGTTTCTCACCTGTTTGATGAACGTGATGCAGCGGTAAAAGCCCTGCTGTCGATGGCGATTCATGCTTGCCGTAAAGCCGGTAAATATGTCGGCATCTGTGGTCAAGGTCCATCTGACCACCCTGACCTGGCAAAATGGCTGATGGAACAAGGGATTGAATCTGTGTCGCTGAACCCAGACTCAGTATTAGACACCTGGTTCTTCCTTGCCGAAGAAAAAGCTCAACAAGCTTAATAAAACATGTTAAAAAAGACCCATTCATTGGGTCTTTTTTATTTATAGATTTGAGATTTAAACTTTATGCAGATTTACTTGGCACGAAATAATCAACAAGCCGGTCCATATACCCTGGAGCAAGTAAACCAGATGCTTGCCAGCCAGCAAGTGTTACTGACAGATCTTGCATGGCACCAAGGGATGACAGAATGGAAAGCTTTAGGTGAGCTCACCCAAGGTAAACTTGTATATCAACCTGAAGGCTACGAGCCTGCGCCGGCCGCACCGGAAGCATCACCGTTTCAGCAGCCGCAGAATACTGCCAGCTATAACAATTCAAGCCTGAACCAGCCGCAAGCAAAAGCCACTCAAACTGAACTGGCCTCTATCGGTACGCGTGCACTGGCGAAAATTATTGACCTGTTGCTGTGGTTACCGGCTGCCGCCATTCCATCTTTCTTTTTAACGCAGGACCAGTTTGGTCAACTGTCTGAACTGCAACAGAAAATGCAGTCAGCCACCAGCTCTGATCAGGCGGTGCAATTACAGTCGGAACTGTTTCGCCTGATTCCTGCCGATGCCTGGCAAATGATGGCCATTTACCTGTTGATTATGCTCGGGATTCAGGCGTTTCTGCTGGCCAAAAGTGGCCAGAGTATTGGTAAACGTTTAACCAAAATCAAGATTGTCGACGCTGAAGACCACAGCAAAGTAGGCCTGACCCGCGTGTTTGCGCTGCGTACCCTGGTTTTCATTATTTTGAATCTATTATTCATGCCGTTTATTACAATTGCCGATTATATCTTCGCTTTGGGTGAAAAACGTCAGACCTTGCATGACAAACTGGCCAAAACCAAAGTCGTAAAGCAAGAAAAATAAAAGATCAAAAAAGGGATGAAATTTCATCCCTTTTTTATTCATTACATTGATATACAAATAAAAATATTTCGTAAAAAAGTTAATTCCGAGTGATAAAATCGGTTTTTATTACAGTCATTTAAAGCCGCTTTTTGAGTAGCTTAGTTTGTCGATATCAGGCATAATGCCCTACAACGTAGCGGTGTATCATGATTGACAAGGATTTTTGCGTCAAAAAAATACTTATCAATCATGCGACACTATAATCGCTATCCCATAATTAAATTAGGGAATGGGACTCTTCACCGAGGTTGTAAAATGAGACAAACGATTTTAGCTGTATTGTCTTTATCTACGATGGCTGCACTCTTAACCGGGTGTGGTGGTGATATGGTACTTCTAAACTCGCAAGGTCCAGTTGCTGAAGGTCAATCGAACCTGATGATGACTGCGATCTACTTGATGCTATTAGTGGTGATTCCTTCAATCATCATGGCATTATGGTTTGGTTGGAAATATCGCGCATCAAATAAAGATGCAGACTATAAACCAACATGGGCACACTCTACTGCGATTGAAATCGTGGTTTGGGGTATCCCGGTTATTATTATTGGTATTTTAGCTTGGTTAACTTGGTGGGGTTCCCACAAGTATGACCCATACCGTCCAATCGAGTCAGATAAGGCTCCATTAACTGTTCAGGTTATTGCTGAACAATTCAAATGGATCTTCATCTACCCAGAACAGAACATTGCGACTGTTAACGAAATTCGCTTCCCAGAGCAAACGCCGGTAAGCCTTCGTTTAACATCTAACTTTACAATGAACTCGTTCTTTATCCCTGCATTGTCTGGTCAGATTTATGCAATGGCGGGTATGCAGACTCACCTGAACCTATTAGCGAACAGCACCGGTCAATACCGCGGCTTCTCGTCTAACTACTCAGGTTACGGTTTCTCTCAAATGCGCTTCCTTGCTCACTCTGTAACTGAAGCTGATTTTGATCAATGGGTAACTGCGGTTAAAGCCGGACAAGGCACAACGATCAATCCTGAAGCTGTTCAAAAAACAGTTCTAGATCAAGCTGAATTTGCATCTTTACGTGACGGTAACCGTTCACAGAAACAAATTGATGCAATGGTTCGTAACGCGAAAACAGAACTAGAGAAAAAACTTGCTGCAACTGCTGAAGCAGAAGGTCCTTATAAGACTCAGCCACATCCTGTGACTTATTACTCTTCTGTAGAGCAAGGCTTGTTTGAATCTGTGATCAATAAATACATGAGTAACTATCATGGTGCAGACCATTCAGCTCAAGCTGAAACTGCGCTTGAAGCGCCTGCTTCAGAAGCTCATGTAAACGTTGAACATGCGACTGCTTCTGTAGAGGAATAAGACATGTTTGGTAAGTTAGGACTAGATGCAATTCCGTACGATCCAATCGTACAGGCTACAGTTGTAATGATGATCCTGGGCGGTCTCGTTCTTGTTGCGGGTATTACCTACTTCAAGAAATGGGGTTACCTGTGGAATGAATGGTTCACATCTGTAGACCATAAAAAAATTGGTATCATGTATATCATCGTGTCTGTGGTCATGCTGCTGCGTGGTTTCGCCGATGCGATCATGATGCGTCTTCAGCAATTCCTTGCACGAGGTGGTGGCGAAGGTTATTTACACCCTGAGCACTACGACCAGATCTTCACCGCGCACGGTGTAATCATGATCTTCTTCGTGGCAATGGGTCTTGTAGTAGGCTTGATGAACATCTCTGTACCTTTACAGATTGGTGCTCGTGACGTTGCCTTCCCATTATTAAACTCTTTAAGCTTCTGGCTGTTCGCTGGTGCTGCGGGTCTGATGATGGTTTCACTTGCACTTGGTGAGTTCGCTGCAACAGGCTGGATGGCTTATCCTCCACTGTCAGGTATTGAATACTCTCCAGGCGTAGGTATGGACTACTACATCTGGGCATTACAGATCTCCGGTTTAGGTACGCTTCTAACGGGTGTTAACTTCTTCGTTACCATCATCAAGATGCGTGCGCCTGGCATGAAATTAATGGACATGCCAATCTTTACCTGGACATCTTTATGTACAGCGGTATTGATCATTGCTGCGTTCCCTGTGTTAACTGCAACAATTGCAATGTTAACGCTTGACCGTTACTTCGGTTTCCACTTCTTTACAAACGACATGGGTGGTAGCCCAATGTTGTATGTAAACCTGATCTGGACTTGGGGTCACCCTGAAGTTTATATCTTGGTATTACCAGCATTTGGTATTTACTCAGAAGTAACTGCAACTTTTGCTCGCAAAACGTTGTTCGGTTACAAATCAATGGTGTACGCAACTGTTGCAATTACTGTATTGTCTTTCGTTGTATGGGTTCACCACTTCTTTACCATGGGTGCAGGTGCCAACGTTAACGCGTTCTTCGGTATCATGACCATGATTATTGCGATTCCTACTGGTGTGAAAATCTTCTCTTGGTTATTCACCATGTACAAGGGTCGTATTACCTACACTACCCCAATGCTTTGGACACTTGGCTTCCTTGTGACTTTCGGTATCGGCGGTTTAACAGGTGTATTAATGGCAGTTCCACCAGCGGACTTCCTGGTACACAACTCTTTATTCCTAATTGCTCACTTCCATAACGTAATTATTGGTGGTGTAGTATTCGCGATGTTCGCAGGTATCATTTACTACTGGCCAAAAATGTTTGGTTGGAGACTGAATGAGACTTGGGGTAAAGCTGCATTCTGGTTCTGGTTCTTAGGTTTCTACTTTGCGTTCATGCCGCTGTATATCCTTGGTTTCATGGGTATGACGCGTCGTCTGAACACATATGACAACCCAGATTGGGACCCATATGTCATGATCGCGATGGTGGGTGCGGTAATGATTGCCATTGGTATTGCATGCTTCTTGATGCAAATCATTGTTGGCTTCTTGCAACGTAACCAGCGTCTTGATCACACTGGCGACCCTTGGGATGGCCGTACCCTTGAATGGGCGACTTCATCTCCTGCTCCGTTCTATAACTTTGCGCATCTTCCAAAGATCAATGGCATTGATACTTTCTGGACTGACAAAGAGAATGGCGTAGCTTACGCGAAACCAGCGAAGTACGAAGACATCCACATGCCAACCAACCGTGCTGCGGGCTTTGTGATTGCTATGTTTATCACAGTAATGGGCTTTGCACTTATCTGGCACATCTGGTGGTTAGTAGTTGTAACGTTTATCGCGTCTATCATTTCGTTCATCGTGAGCTCGTTCACGAAGAAAGTGGACTACTATGTTCCTGCAGCAGAAGTAGAACGCATTGAAAACGAACGTTATGCCTTACTTGAAAAACACTTGAAGAAGGACTAAGACAATGGCTGAGGTACTTCATCACGACAACCACGGACACGATGAGCATCATCATCACGATGATACTGACATCACTGTCTTTGGTTTCTGGACTTACTTGATGAGTGACTTGATCATTTTCGGTACACTCTTCATTGCATTCGCTGTATTAAGCAGCCACGTTCCAGTTGGTACTCCAAGTGCAAAAGATCTTTTTGGCGAGTCTTTAGGTTTCGTTTTAACTGAAACCTTCGCCCTGCTGATCTCTTCAGTAACCTTTGGTTTTGCAGTTCTGGCTGCATACAAAAAAGATGTTGCTAAAGTTTTAACTTGGTTAGGCATCACATGGATCTTCGGTGCGATCTTTATTGGCATGGAACTATATGAGTTCAATCATTTAGTTCACGCTGGTCATGGCCCAAGCGTTAGTGCGTTCTTATCTGCGTTCTTTACTTTAGTTGGTACGCACGGTATTCACGTTACTTCAGGTCTGGTATGGATGATCGTGTTAATGATTCAAATCAAGAAATATGGTTTGACTCTACCTAACATGCGTCGTCTTGCTTGCCTAAGCTTGTTCTGGCACTTCCTTGACATCGTATGGATCTGTGTATTCAGCGTCGTTTACTTGATGGGAGTTCTATAATGGGTCACGATCACAACGCTGCTGGCGCATCACACGGTAACTTCAAGCAGTACTCTGTTGGTTTTATCCTGTCTGTTATTTTAACCGTTATTCCTTTTGGTATGGTTATGGCAGGTGGTTTTAGCCGCGGTCTGCTGGTCACAGTTATTGCGATTACTGCGGTTGCTCAGGTTCTTGTACAGTTAGTTTACTTCCTGCACATGAACTCGTCTTCAGAACAACGCTGGAACGTGATTGCGTTTATTTATACAATCCTCTGTATCGCTATTCTGTTAGTCGGTTCAGTATGGATTATGAACTACCTTCACTACAACATGATGATCTAAACTGGTTGTCATGCTGAAAAAGTATTTATTCCTGACTAAGCCAGGAATTCTCTTCGGTAACTTCGTTACCACTTTGGGTGGCTACTTTGTAGCCACTCAAGGTTCTGTAGATTTCCTTCTCCTGCTTCTTACCCTTCTGGGCACTACCCTGGTAGTGGCATCTGGATGTGTGGTTAATAACGTAATTGACCAAGACATCGACCAAAAAATGCAACGTACACAAAATCGTGCGATGGTAAAAAAAACCATTTCAGTTCCGGTTGCTTTAGTGTTTGCTTTAGTGCTGGGTGTACTGGGTTTTAGCATTTTATGGTTTGGGGTAAATGCGTACGCTTTCCTTTTTGCCGTGATTGGTTTTGTAGTTTATGTCGGCTTTTATAGCTTATGGACCAAACGCACCACCATTCATCAGACCATTATTGGTAGTATTTCTGGCGCAAGCCCACCGGTTATTGGTTATACTGCGGTTGCAAACCAGTTTGACCTGGCTGCCCTGATTATTTTTCTGGGCTATGCACTGTGGCAAATGCCGCATTCCTGGGCCATTGCCATTTACCGCTTCGATGACTACAAAAATGCAGGTATTCCAATTTTACCTGTGGCGCGTTCTGTGTATCGCACCAAAGTAGAGTCGCTAATTTATGTGATTCTGTTTACAGTGGTCATGAATGGCTTATTTGTATTTGGATATGCCAACTGGTTATATCTGCTGATTTTAAATGCCCTGTGTATTTACTGGCTGTACATTGCCATCCTCGGCTTTAAAGCAGAAAATGATCAGCTGTGGGCAAAACGCTTTTTCCTGTTCTCTGTAATTTTAATTACTGTGATCAGTTTAAGCTTCAGCATTACTGCGCAAGCTCCTGCAAATTCAATCATCCTCTTTTAAAAGATAGAGCCCTCTCTATCTTTTAAGATGGGACTCCCCTTCTAATTCCAGTTTTCTTTTCTTCGATCTCTTTTCCTGCTCATTTATAGATACTTACTTTCTACAGGTAAGTTTATTTCCAAAATTTACCATCTCACTCTTTGGTTGAAATAAGTGATCAAGCTCTTTGTTCAATGGCTTGTATTTCGTTAGCAAAAGCACTAAAATTCACGCTTCGCAATTTTGCGACACAACCCTGGTTGTGACTCCTTGCTTCTGGCTATTTGGTCAGGGGCTGCATAAACCGTAAGGAGCTGACAATGCGTCACTACGAAATCGTACTTTTGGTACACCCAGACCAAAGCGATCAAGTTGTGGGTATGGTAGAACGTTACCTGACTCACATCAAAGAAGCTGAAGGTCAAATTCACCGTTTAGAAGATTGGGGCCGTCGTCAATTGGCTTACCCAATTAACAAAATTCACAAAGCGCACTACATTTTAATGAACGTTGAATGTGGTCAAACGACTCTTGATGAACTTGAAGAATTGTTCCGTTATAACGACGCGATCCTTCGTAGCTTAATCATCCGTCGTGAAAACGCTATCACTGAAGAGTCTTTACTGGCTAAGAGTGCTGAAGAAAAACGTGCGCGTAAAGCTCAACGTGAAGAAGCACAACAAGTTAACCAAGACTCTGCTGAAGCATAAGGAGAACATCAATGGCACGTTTTTACCGTCGTCGCAAGTTCTGCCGCTTTACAGCTGAGAACGTTACGTACATCGACTACAAAGATATCGATACTTTAAAACAGTACATCACTGAAAACGGCAAGATCGTTCCTAGCCGTATTACAGGTACTAAAGCTCGTTACCAACGTCAATTAGCGCTTGCGATCAAACAAGCTCGCTACTTAGCGTTGATCCCTTACACTGACAATCATAAGTGAGGTTGAGCTGTGGATATTATCTTATTACAACGCATTAAAAACCTTGGTAAATTAGGCGATAAAGTATCAGTTAAAGCTGGTTACGGCCGTAATTTCCTTATCCCTCAAGGTAAAGCAGTTGCTGCGACTGAAGCAAACACTGCTGCTTTTGAAGCTCGTCGTGCTGAACTTGAGAAGCAAGAAGCTGAAGTATTGGCTGCTGCTCAAGCACGTGCTGACCAACTGAACGAAGTAAATATCGTAATCACTGCGAAAGCGGGTGACGAAGGTAAATTATTCGGTTCAATCGGTACTCGTGACATCGCTGACGCGTTAACGAACGCTGGTTTAGAAGTAGACCGTTCAGAAGTTCGTTTACCAAACGGTGCGCTTCGTCACACTGGTGAATTCAACATCGCAATCCAATTGCACCATGATGTTGTTGCTGAAGTTCTCGTTACTATCGTATCTGAGTAATTTCTCGCAAGAAAAAAGGGCATGCCTTGGCATGCTCTTTTTTTATTTCTGTAAAAATCTCCTCACCTTTTTGTAAGCTATCCGTTCTTAAAATCTGCTCGCTTTTTTTGCCAGAGCGCGTATGATTTGTGGTTACACCGTTTATTGAATTCATGCTATAAGACCACCGGTTTTATTTGGTATTCATCGTATTAAAATCAGGGAATTATATGTCACAGGCGCTGGCCAACACCAAACCAACTCCAGTCAAAACAGAGAGTTCCAGCAACGATTCCGGTGCACTCAAAGAGTTTCGCACCCCGCCGCATAACCTGGCCATTGAGCAGGCCGTTCTGGCTGCCCTCATGACCGTGGCCGAATCACTGGAACAGGTCGGAGATGTATTACAGGAATCCGATTTCTACGCCACGCGACACAAATATATTTACCGTGCCATTGATACCCTGGCCAAAGAAAATTCCCCTTATGATGCCGTTCTGGTTAACGACTGGCTGATTAAGCACAATCTGCTTGATGCCATTGGTGGTGAAGAATATCTCATGCAGCTGATGGCCGATTCACCATCGAGTTTCTATAACCTGGAAACTTATGCGGCTAAAATTAAAGAGTTTTCGACCTTAAGAAACATGATTAAAGTCAGCTCGGAAATTCTGCAAAATGCCTATGACACCAAAGGCCGCACTGTCAGTGAAATTCTAGACCTCGCTGAAACCAATATTTTCCAGATTGCCGAGCAGCACAATAACAACAAGAAAAATGCCGGTCCGAAAGCCATTAATACCGTCGTGGCCGATGTCTTCGACAAGTTAAATGAACTGTCGCAAATGGATGGCAATATTACCGGTCTGACCACCGGCTTTGTCGAGCTGGACAATAAAACTTCGGGGATGCAAGCTGGCGACCTGATTATTGTGGCTGCGCGTCCGTCAATGGGTAAAACCACCTTTGCCATGAACCTGGTTGAAAGTGTACTGTTCAATAACGACCTGCCGGCGCTGGTTTACTCCATGGAAATGCCAGCCGATTCAATTGCCATGCGTCTGATTTCCTCGTATGGCAAAGTGCATCAGGGGAATTTACGTTCCGGCAAACTCAGCGGCGATGAATGGTCCAAAGTCACCGGCACCATTTTACAGCTACAAGAAAAGCATTTATATATTGATGACTCATCAGCACTGCCTCCAACCGAAGTACGTTCGCGTGCACGCCGAATTGCCAAACAGCACGGCGGCAAACTCGGCTGTATCATGGTCGACTATTTGCAGCTGATGAAAGTACCGGGCATGGGCGATAACCGTGTCGGCGAGATTTCAGAAATTTCGCGTAGCTTGAAAGCCCTGGCCAAAGAAATGCAATGTCCGGTCATTGCCCTCTCTCAGCTCAACCGCTCGCTGGAAAACCGTCCCAACAAACGCCCGGTAATGTCCGACTTACGTGAATCGGGTGCGATTGAGCAGGATGCCGACTTGATCATGTTCATTTACCGTGATGAGGTCTATAACAAGGAATCTAAAGAAGCCGGTACTGCCGAAATTATTATTGGTAAACAGCGTAACGGCCCGATTGGCACCGTGCGTCTGGCGTTTGAAGGCCAATACACCCGCTTTAGTAACCTTTCCCCTGAGTTTTATGCTCAGTACGATGATGATGAATAATTCAGCCATCATTGCCTTTTCATGACCCTGTAGGAGTAAATAAGGGTGCGCCAAGCTACAGTTTATATTGATCGCGCTGCGCTTCAATATAATTTAAACCGTGTCAGACAACTTGCCCCGACTGCCAAAATTGTCAGTATGGTCAAAGCCAATGCTTATGGACATGGCGTTAAAGACTGCTTAGCAGCCTTACAAAACAGCGATGCCTTTGGTGTCGCCTGTTTACAAGAAGCACTAGAAATTCGTGAACTGGGGTTCCAGCAACCCATCACCTTGATTGAAGGCGTGTTCACTGAAGATGAAATGCCAATTGTCATTGAACAGAATATCGAGATTGTGGTGCATCAGCCTGAACAGGTTACATGGCTCATTGCGCACAAAGATGCCTATATCTCTAAAAATCTGAAAGTCTGGGTTAAGCTCAACAGCGGCATGAACCGTCTGGGCTTTAAACTTGAGGTGATTAAAGAGGTCATTCAGCAATTAAAATCGGCCGGCTTTACCTGTGTTCTGGCGATGCACTTTGCCAATGCAGATGCTGATCATCCACTGAATGATGAACAGATCCGTCAGTTTCTGGAAGTAAAAAACGACTGCGCACCGATTTTAGCTTCGTGCTGTAATTCTGCTGCTATTTATAAATATCCGGAACTGCATTTTGATTTTGTCCGTCCCGGCATCATGCTTTATGGCGCAACTCCGTTTGCAGACCGAGATATTTATGCACTAGATTTAAAACCGGTGATGACCTTTAGCGCAGAAATTATTGCCTTAAATGAGATTCAGGCCGGTGAACAGGTTGGTTATGGCTCGACCTTTACTGCCGATAAAGCTATGCAACTGGCTATTGTGTCCATTGGCTACGGTGATGGTTATCCACGTGCCTTCTTTGCGCAGAATTTTGTCGCCATTAAAGGCCAAAAAGCAGCTGTAGTCGGTCGTGTTGCCATGGATATGATTGCTATTGATGTAACTGGATTGGATGTTCAGTTAGGCACGGAAGTCGAGCTTTGGGGCAAGCAACGATTAGTGGATGATGTCGCAGCGGCCAATGGCACCATTGGTTATGAGCTGTTGTGCCGCTTAACCCAGCGTCCGGACCGTAAAGTTATTTAATCTTTTCAATAAAAGAGAATCTCAATGGAGGTTCTTTTTTTATTCTTTTTATAACGCAGGCAGCAGATTTAAGCCACCTCATCTACCACCGAATGATTTAGCGCCTTATATAGCACCTGAAGCAATCCATCAACCTGTGTGGCATTTAATTGATGCGGTAAAAATTGCGCATGACCGAGTTGCTGAAAATAGGCTTTGATCTCGCTATTACGCATCACATATTTCATAGCCCAATCCTGAAAACGCTGCTGGACAACATGATTCTCGGTAAAAATCTGGATATTCTGATGACGCGGATCACCAACAATCCCGGCAAAAATTTCCTGAACGGCCTGTTCATCACCTTGCAGACATTGAAAAAAATAACCCTCTGCATAGCACAGCACACCCGATACCTGATGCTGGGTATTTGCATTGCGCGCTTCGATCAGAATATTGCGTAAATCTTGCAGTAAATTTTCAGCCGTCGAGGTACTCTGGCTGGCATAGCAAAGCTGAAACATATTCAAGTCCTCATCATGATCTGTACGAATATTTTTTGATTTTCTTAAGGATTTATCATTCAAGGAAAACTTGATTAAAATAAAGGGACTGAGCTTTTAAGTCAAATAATCTTCGGTTGGCACCGGCAATTCCTGCAACCCGCGTCTTAAGGTATCGGACCACTGCTTGCTAATATATTCAAAGTACGGGTCTTCTTCGCAAATACGTTTGCCCAAAGGAATATGCAGGCTGTCTTTATGATAAACCATACAGTCCAGCGGCATACCCACGGACACATTGGAACGTAAAGTGGAATCAAAAGAAATCAGGCCGCAGCGTAAGGCATCTTCCAGCGACATATCATAGCGTAAGGCCCGGTCAAGAATTGGTTTGCCATATTTACTTTCCCCAATCTGGAAAAATGGGGTATCGCGCGTGGCGCAAATAAAATTGCCTTGTGGATAGATATGATACAGCTGCATCGGCTCGCCTTTGATCTGTCCACCCACCAGCAAATTGCAATAATAATTATGCTGCTCGTCTTTATCGTCAGTGACATCCTGAATGACTTTTTTCAGCAAACAACCCACCAATTCTGCCACTTCAAACATGGTTTTGACACTGTATAAATGCGGTTCCTGGTTTAAAGTCAGATGATTTTTTAAATGCCCGATGACTGCCTGCGTGGTCGCCAGGTTGCCCGAGGTCTGAATGGTAATCAGGCGCTCACCTTCCACGCCAAAGGTATACAGCTTGCGAAATACCGAAATGTGATCGACCCCGGCATTGGTACGCGAATCACTAATAAACACCAGACCATCTTTTAAACGCAGCGCACAGCAATACGTCATAGCATTATCCTTTTAATTGTCATCCATTACTTAGCAGGCCAGAACCTGCACCATGGTCTGCATATACTCGATGCCGCCTTTTTCTCTTACGCCACGGACCGGTGCCACATCCCAATAATCCCGCCCGACGGCCAGATAGACATGCGAGTCTGGCTGAAAGGCCAGATTGCTGACATCAAAACAGTACCAGTGCTGTTCTAAAAATACCTCTACCCAGGCATGGCTGGCAAGATGTGAACTGTTGCTGCTATATAAATAACCCGAAACATAACGCGCCGGTACGCCCAAAGATTTACACATGGCAATTAGTACATGGGCATGATCCTGACAGACGCCCTGTTTGGCCTGAAAGGCTTCAATGGCGGTGGTCTGCACCGAAGTTTGGGCCGGACGGTATGGCATATGGCTTAAAATCGCTTCTGACAAACGGATCAGGTTGTCACGATTCACCTGCAACACATACTGCCGTGCAAAACACTGCATTTCAGGGCTGCACAGCGTGCTGGCTGTTGGTTGTAAAAATAGATAGGGATTCAGCTGATCTTGCAGGCCCCATCGCATCTGCGGACGCAACTCGACAATGCCCTGCGCCATAATACTCAGACTTTGATAGCTAAAGCGCTGGGTGCTGGTCATCCAGATATTCTGAAAAGCATCCTGTTTAATCTCGGATTCCCCTGGCACACTAATCGCCCAATGATGAACCTGTTGATGGGCATTGTTCGGCGGGGTCATTTTAATATATTGAATACTGTTACAGGCCGGTGCCGAATAATGATAATGGGTCTGGTGATTAATCATGAGCCTCATGCATCGGCCTCGAACAGTTGCTGGATATGGTCACTAAACTGGTAAAAATGCATGCTGTCGGGCTGCTGCTTCAGCTTCATCCAGATTTCGGATAAAGAATCCCAGCCGGCTTGGGTCAATAATCCCACCACCACTTCAATATAATAGACCGTGCCCTGAATATCCTGCTTTAAGCGCAATTGCCGGTCCAGTTGCTCGAGATGCTGGCCCAATTTAAAGAACAGAAAAATATCAGATGCTTCAGCTTCTAAGACTTCATGACAATCTCCGACCACATCACAGATATAGGCCGGATTTTCTTTGGCATTTTTAATGTACTGGTTTAATTCGGCATAGGCATGTGCCGACAAGACCCCGCGTAAATCCTGAATATTATCTTTGGCATACTGAAACTGCTGATGAAAAGAGGCGGGCTGTTCCGGATTTAGAATCAGCTCATTTAAAGATGCCGCATCAAAGGCTGGCAAACAGAAGGCGTGTGCATACTGCAAGGCATCATCATTATATTTAAATGGAAACTGACTGCATAAATACTGGATGCGGGTCAAATAACGACCCAACCAGAAAATCTGCTGTGCATTACGACTCAGTAAAATCACATGATTCTCCTTGGGAGTTGTTATGAATGTAAGGGATCAACCACCCAGGTATCTTTAATGCCACCACCTTGAGATGAATTGACCACCAGCGAACCGGCCTGCATGGCTACACGGGTTAAACCACCGGGAACAATTTCAGTGCGATAAGGCGAGCTGAGCACAAAAGGACGTAAATCAATATGCCGTTCGGCAATGCCCTGTTCGGTTAAGGTCGGACTCACCGACAGATTCAGGGTCGGCTGGGCAATGTAGGCTTGCGGTGCGGCCAGAATTTTCATTTTAAACTCGGCCAGTTGCTCCTCGGAGGCTTGAGGACCAATCAGCATGCCATATCCGCCTGAACCTTGTGCTTCTTTCACCACCAACTGTTCCAGATGTTCCAGCACATAGGCCAGATCATCTGCTTCGCGGCATTGATAGGTCGGGACATTATTTAAGATTGGTTGTTCACCCAAATAGAAATGAATCATTTTATCGACATAAGGATAAATGGATTTGTCATCGGCCACCCCGGTTCCCGGCGCATTGGCGATGACGACGTGATGCTGTAAATAGGCCGACATCAGGCCCGGTACACCCAAGGTGCTGTCCGGTCTGAAACAGAGCGGGTCTAAAAATGCATCATCTACCCTGCGATAAATTACATCAACCTGCTGTTTGCCCCGCACCGTTTTCACATAAACCTTGTCATTTAATACAAACAGGTCACTCGATGTTACCAAAGGTACACCCATCTCACGGGCTAAAAATGTATGTTCATAATAGGCACTGTTATAGCGCCCCGGGGTCAGCACCACAATAAAAGGCTGATCGACATAGGCATTTTCGGCCAGAATTTCTTTTAAAAGCTGCGGATAATGCTCGATGCCCTGAATATTATTCTGCTGATACAGCTGGGGAATCAGTTTCTGGCTAATCTTACGGCTTTCCAGCATATAAGACACACCCGATGGCGTTCTTAAATTGTCTTCCAGCACAAAAAATTCACCGTGCTGATCACGAATAATGTCAATGCCACTAATCTGACTATAGACCTTACCCTTCATACCATGACCAAGCATATGTGGCTGATAGGCTTCGTGGGTCAGCACCTGCAGTTCCGGTACGATACCGGCTTTTAGAATATCCTGTTGATGATAAATATCATGTAAAAACAGATTTAGCGCCCGGGTACGCTGGGCACAGCCCAAGGCCACTGTATTCCATTGCTGCCGGGCCATAACCCGCGGAATAATATCAAAAGGAATGGTGCGCTCGGTGCCTTCCTGATCGCCATACACGGTAAAGGTAATTCCCTGATACAGAAAATGGGCTTTGGCGGCATCATTCAGTGCTGTCAGTTCTTCTAAACTGTGCTGGGTCAGCCATTGTTCGATTTTCTGCGCGGCACTATCGGCAAGGCTCTGTTCGCCCGACAATTCATTAAAAAATTCAGATTTCAATTGTTCGAATAATACAGATGATTTTTGCTGCGGCAGCGAAATATCGGTCACCGAGACCTGCACCCGCTCTAAAAGATGGTCTGATGTTATTGTATCTATTGAATTTGTATCTTGATTTTCTTTCAGCATACAAACCTCATCATTGTTATCCTTTCCAATTTCATATAAGCAATTCCAGTGCCAATAATTGTGACTTAGCATTCACTCTTTCTTTATCGCCGATCTGTACAGATAAAACAAATCTTATTTTGCTTCATCTTGTATCAATTTATCGCCAGACCTCGTGCCTGCCACTTGCCAAAAAGCATGACATTTCTTATTGTGTGGACTATAGCCATGTACTCTCCAATATTTATCTCAGCGCTGATTCCAATATGTCGACACAAGAAAAAGAAACGTCCAATAGCCTCTATCGCCAGTGGCAAATCCTGTCCCGCCTTTCTACCGGAAAATGGATGGGCACCCGTGAATTACAGGAAATTCTGCAACGTGAAGGCATTGATATCAGCCTACGTACCATCCAGCGTGATTTAAACCAGATTTCGCAGCGCTTCCCGATTGAAAATAACGGCACCGTCCCGCAAGGCTGGCGCTGGCGCTCCGATGCACCGCTACAAAGCCTGCCGCACATGACCAGCTCGCAGGCAGTTACCTTTATGATGGTGGAAGAACATCTCAAGCATCTGTTACCGCCTAGCCTGATTGAGGAAATGACCCCGTGGTTTGATCTGGCACGGCGCAGCCTGTCGACCCAGAACAATGTCCGTCAGTGGATTAACCGGGTGCGGATTGTGCCGGCCATTCAGCCGCTGATTCCGCCGGTAGTCGATAAAAGCGCACAACAGGCTATTTATGAAGGTCTGCTACAGGACAAACAGCTGGAATGCGTTTACCATCCACGTACCACGGCTTCGGAAGAGAAAACCTATATTCTGAATCCGCTGGCACTGGTACAAAAAGGTGCAGTGATTTATCTGATTTGCACCCGACACGACAAAACCGATATTCAGACCTTTGCCCTGCATCGCTTTAAATCGGCGGAGGTATTAAATTCCCGCGCCCTGCATCCGGTTAATTTTGATATTGATGCCTATATTGAATCCGGCGCGCTGGGCTTTAGAGTCGATTACAGCAAGCCGACTGAAAATATCGAGTTGAAACTGACCATGTCAGAAGTCGATGCGCATTATTTTGAAGAAACCCGTTTAAGCAAAGACCAGCAGATTATCCAGCTGGACAATGGCTTGTATCAGGTCATTTCCAATGTACCATTTACCTCGCAACTGGTGTGGTGGCTGCGCAGTTTTGGCAAAAAACTGGTACAGATTGAACCGGCAGAAGTGTCTGACGCTGTGCATCAAGTCAATGAATAAAAAAGGTCCCAAGTCCGGGACCTAACATTTGCTTATCATTTTTTCAATTTTTTTGTTATCGCTGCTGATTTTTAGGGAAGTTGAACAGGATGCTATTGCTGTTAGCATGCCAGTTCAGCCGTATTATAACGAATGGTTTTTAAGGTCATCGTGTACTCCTCTCTGTTTGGATAAGATCACTGTAACGGCTCCAATATCATCTGTGAAATCATAAGATCTGCAGCTTAAATCTGTTTTTTTCTTAAACTCAATTTCCACTTTATTTATTCAGCACATAAAAAAGCCCGCGATCTCAACCGCGGGCTTTTTCACAAATTAGGATCTTTTAAGCAGATTTACGGGCTTGGGCATTTTTACGAATGGTGATCATCACCAATTGAACTGCCGCAGGAGTCACGCCTGGAATACGACTGGCCTGTGCCAGAGTTTCCGGCAATACCTGTTTCAGCTTCATGGTGATTTCACGCGACAGACCAGATACGCCGTCATAATCAAAATCAGCCGGGATTTTGGTTTCTTCCAGACGTTTCATCTGCGCTACATCTTCATGCTGACGGTTGATATACCCTTCGTATTTCACCGCAATTTCAATCTGGTCACCGACTTGCTGCGATACTTCTGAACCAGTCAGTTCGGCAATTTGCGCAAAAGTGATATTTGGACGTTTCAGCAGGTCAATTGCAGAACACTCTTTAGAAAGGTCTGCACCCGTCATTTCAACGAATTTTTTACCCATCGGGTTATTTGGCGCAGCCCACAAGTGCTGTAAACGGCCTTTCTCACGCTCAACTGCATCCATTTTTTCACAGTAAGCATTCCAGCGTGCATCATCCACCAGACCCAGTTCACGGCCAATCGCGGTTAAACGCTGATCTGCGTTATCTTCACGCAGCATTAAACGGTATTCGGCACGTGAGGTGAACATCCGGTACGGTTCTTTGGTTCCCAAGGTAATCAGGTCGTCAACCAGTACGCCCATATACGCTTCATCACGTTTTGGCGTCCACTGTTCCTGATCCCAGGCACGGCGTGCAGCGTTCAAACCTGCAAGCAGACCTTGCGCACCGGCTTCTTCATAACCAGTAGTCCCGTTGATTTGACCGGCAAAGTACAGGTTATTGATCGCTTTGGTTTCCAAAGTGAATTTCAATGCTTGCGGGTTGAAATAATCGTATTCAATCGCATAACCCGGACGCAGAATATGGGCATTTTCCATACCACGGATTGAGCGTACCAATTCAAACTGCACATCAAAAGGCAGTGAAGTTGAAATACCGTTTGGATACAGCTCGTGGGTATCTAAGCCTTCAGGCTCCAAGAACACTTGGTGCGAATCTTTGTCGGCAAAACGGTGAATTTTATCTTCAATCGAAGGACAGTAACGTGGACCTACCCCTTCAATCACGCCGGTATACATTGGCGAACGATCCAAACCACCACGAATAATGTCATGGGTTTTTTCATTGGTATGGGTGATATAACAGTTAACCTGTTCAGGATGCATCGACGCATCGCCCATAAATGACATCACTGGAGACGGGAAATCACCCGGCTGCGGCGTCATCACCGAAAAATCAACTGAACGTGCATCAATACGCGGTGGAGTCCCGGTTTTTAAACGGCCCACCGGCAGCTGCAATTCACGTAAACGGTGTGCCAGAGAAATAGAGGGTGGATCACCGGCACGACCACCGCTGGATTTTTCCAGACCGACGTGAATCACACCACCCAGGAAGGTCCCGGCAGTCAATACTACCGTTTTGGCATCAAAGCGAATGCCCATTTGGGTGACCACACCTTTAACGGTATCGCCTTCTACAATCAGGTCATCCGCCGCTTGCTGGAAAATATCCAAATTGGCCTGGTTTTCCAAAGTCTCACGAATGGCAGCTTTATAGCGAACCCGGTCAGCCTGTGCACGTGTTGCACGCACTGCTGCACCTTTACGCGAGTTTAAAATACGGAACTGGATACCGCCTTTATCAGCAGCCAGCGCCATTGCACCGCCCAAGGCATCAATTTCACGCACCAGATGCGATTTACCAATACCACCAATGGCCGGGTTACAGCTCATCTGCCCCAAAGTCTCAATGTTATGAGTTAAGAGCAAGGTTTGTCGGCCCATACGCGCCGCAGCCAAAGCCGCTTCCGTACCCGCGTGACCGCCGCCGATAACAATGACATCGTAAACTTTAGGATAATGCATAGTGGTAAATTGAGAGATAAAAAGAAATGACAGAATATTATAGCAAAAGCCGGCGTATAAGTTGACAGATTAAGTCAATTTTATTTGGATTTTCTCGTGGTTTTTCACCTGATTGATCGCCTGGCAATGTAAATGAACGTTGCAGATATACCGCAAATAAAAACATTTCATATTAAAAATTAACCAGATATAGGTTGTTTTATTTTGATTATTTTTTATCCTAAATCATGTACTCATTACAAACAAGCACAGGTACGAATTATGAATAAGAAGATACTCCTCTCATCCATCCTCTGCGGTTTATGTTTATCTCCATTTGCAGCTGTACAGGCAAATGACAAAGTTGAAAAAGTGTACGATTCACAGCGCTATCAGAATGTCTGTAAAGGCAAATCTCAAGGTGCTGCTGTCAGCTTTGCCTATCGTGGCATTATCTGGAACGGTACCTGCCAGCCACAGTTCTTCCCGGCAGACAGAAAACTCGATATTCAGGGTGATGAAGCTGCACTGTATACCACCTGTGGCCAAGACATGAATGCAACCACGGCAACCATTTCCGGTGCAGAAGTTCGTGGTAAATGTGCCCTTGGATTTACCCCGCCGCGTCCTGCTCAAATGTAAACTCCAACCCGATTCACATCTAGCCAAAATATGTGAACTCAATCAAGAAAACAGCCATTTATTACCAAGTAAATGGCTGTTTTTATTATTTTTATGGTTGATTTAAAACTCAACTCAATTACACTGAAACTGGGGAAAATAAGAATTAAATAGGATGATGCCATGCAAAGCGGCATTTTTACCTTCTTTCTACCGCTAACCTTGGCGGTATTAATGATGGGTTTGGGCTTGCTACTCAGCCCTAAAGATTTTATTCGGGTCAATCAGCAACCGAAAGTCATTTTTATTGCCTTGTTTACCCGGCAGGTCTTGCTGGTTGGACTGGCATTTATTCTCTGCCTGTTTTTAGAACTGCCTCCTTTGCTGGCAGTGGGGTTAATGCTGCTGTCGGCCACCCCTAGCGGCTCTACCTCTGCCCTGTTCAGCTATGTCTATAAAGGCGATGTGGCTTTAAATATTGTTGTGGTCGCCATCAATTCGGTGATGGCCATTTTAACCCTGCCTTTTGTGATTAGTATTGCCATGCGCTATTTCATGGCCGATCAGACCGAAATCAGCATGCCGATTGAGCGGATTGCCTATACCTTCCTGCTAATTTTAGTACCAGTCTGTTTAGGGATGGCCATTCGCTCCTCTTTTCCAGAGCTGGCCAAACGGCTGAGTAAACCAATTCGACGCATGTCGGTATATTTTATTTTTGCCCTGTTCTTTTTCGCGCTCTTTCAGGAGCGCTATCAGCTGGCGCAGTATATGGAACAGGTTGGACTGGCCACCGCCCTGTATGCTTTTGTCAGTCTGGTGGCTGGTTATGTGCTGCCACAGCTGATGGACATTCCCGAACAGCAGGCACGCTCCTGCGGTTTCTTTATGAGTATTCATAACACCGCGCTGTCTTTAACCTTGGCACTGTCGGTACTACAAAGCACCCAGATTGCCATTCCTGCCGCCATTTACACCATCTTCATGTATATGTTTGCCTTGATCTTTGGACATTTACTGGCTAGACGAATGCCGTTAAATTCGGTAAAACAGAAAGTCATAGAGTAATTTGAATAAACAGTAAAAGATATTTTGCATGAAGCAACTGTCTTTTCACACAAGGATAAATTTGACAGGAAGGTCATATGGATTCAGGCATTATTACCATTATGCTGCCCTTGGCGCTGGCCATTATTATGGTTGGGCTGGGGCTGGAACTCACGCCCAAAGATTTCGCACGCGTTACCAAACACCCCAAAGCAGTCCTGGTCGCACTATTTTGCCAGCTGGTATTGCTGGTCGGGATTGCCTTTTTATTATGTAAAATTCTGGTGCTGCCGCCATTACTGGCCGTCGGCATGATGCTACTGGCTGCTTCGCCGGGTGGCAGTACCGCCAACCTGTTCAGTTATTTATTTAAGGGTGATCTAGCGCTCAACATTACTTTAACTGCAATTAACTCGGTGATTGCAGCACTGACCTTACCCATTATCGTTAATTTCGCAATTGCCCACTTTTTACAGGCTGACCAAAGCATTGGCCTGCAATTCAGTAAAATCTTGCAGGTATTCGGGATTATTATTGTGCCGGTGATTATTGGTATGCTAATTCGTCATTATGCCCCGCGACTGACCGAGAAACTGAATAAACCGTTACGGATTTTTGCAGTGATCTTTCTGATTTTAATTATCATCGGGGCCATTGTGCAGGAGCGACACAATATCCTGAATTATATTGGTGATATTGGCCTGGCTACCGCACTGTTCTGTATTTCCAGTCTGGTGATTGGTTACTTCGTCCCACGCCTGTTTGGGATTAATAGCGCCCAGGCCCGTGCCAGTGCCTTTGAAATTGGGATTCATAACAGCACGCTTGCCATGACCATTGCCTTAACCGTTATGGCCAGTTCAACCGTGGCCATGCCGGCGGCAGTCTATTCTATTTTCATGTATATCTTCGCCGCCATCTTCGGCATGTTATTAAACCGCTTTGTGCCGATTGCCGAACCCAAGCCTGTGGTGGCAAACAGTTAAGCACTTTTTTCACCCAAGGATGTCGCGCTGGCATCCTTTTTATTTTGTACATTGGTAGGCGAAACCGATTGCCTTCCGCTACAATATCCTTTTGAAAAAACAAATTAGGTTATTCCTGTGAAGTGGTTACAAATACATATTACTGTTGATCAAGCTCAAGTCGACTTTACTGAAACATTACTCAGCTCACTGGGTGCCGTGAGTGTAACGCTGGATGATGCTGAAAATCAGGACTTGCTTGAACCACTTCCAGGCGAAACACCGCTGTGGAACAAGGTGATTGTGACCGGTATTTATGCACAGGACGAAAACGAAGAAATTGATGTTACTGCGCTGGAAACTTTCATTCGCACTCAACTGCCAGATGCACCAATGCGTAGCGAATTCCTGGAAGATCAGGTCTGGGAACGCTCATGGATGGATTATTACGAGCCAATCCAGATTGCTGAAAAATTCTGGATTGTACCGGAATGGCTGGAACCCCCTGAAGCAGATGCCGTGAATATTAAACTGGATCCGGGTCTGGCCTTTGGTACCGGTAACCATGCCTCAACGTTCCTGTGCCTGCAATGGTTAGGTAAAACCGATGTTAAAGATAAAATCGTCATCGACTATGGTTGCGGTTCTGGCATTTTAGGTGTTGCTGCCCTACTTTTAGGTGCGAAAAAAGTCTATGCCACTGATATTGACCCACAAGCGGTTTTAGCCACCCAGCAAAATGCTGAATTGAATGGCGTACTGGATCGTCTGTTTGTCGGTCTGCCTGAAGAGTTTAATGAAACCTTAAAAGATCAGAAAGCCGATGTACTGGTTGCCAACATTCTGGCTGGCCCGTTAATGATGCTTGCGCCTGAATTCGCAACTTTAACCAAATCTGAGGGAGAGTTCGCACTTGCAGGTGTAATCGAAGAGCAAGTTGCTGAAGTTTCTAGTGTTTATTCTGAATTTTTTGATATATTAGAGGTCGAAAAACGTGAAGAAAACTGGTGCCGAATTTCCGGGAAGCGCCAGCCGCATTAATCAACCTCTATAGATCTTATGAGTGAAAAGCAGACCAAGTGCCCCGAGTGTTTAACCACCTATAAAGTTTCTGTTGCACAGCTTACAGTGGCTCAGGGCATGGTTTGCTGTCCCAAATGTGCCTCTACCTTTAATGCACTCTCGCATCTGGTGCAGCCAAAGCCTGCGCCAACCCAGCTCGAATACAACGGTTTTACTGGTGGACAGGTCAGTTCGCCGGTTCTGGCCGATCATGGTCTGGCTTTTGACGACACACATGAAACCCATCTGCTGGATATTTTTGACCGTAAGGTTGAACATTCCAATATTGATTTAAAGACCTACTTAAACAATCTGAATTATTTCAGCACCGAACCGATTGCCAGTATTCCCTCGATGAATCTGTCTGAAAATGAACTGCAGCAAGAACGCAAGAAACATGGTGCGGGCTATTACACGCTGTGGGGTATTGTCAATTTTAGTCTGGTCGGTTTGCTGATTTTCCAGATTCTATGGTTTAACCCGAAATTTATGAACAACAGCCCTGCCCTGACTGTGGCTTTTAACGGGGTCTGCCAGCTGTTTAACTGTGAAACCTTTGAAAAGCAGTACAGCCTGATTTCAATTAACCGTGTGCGGGTGAAACGCTATGACCATGAACATACCTTGTTCTCCGGCGAGCTGATCAATTTTCATGACAAGAGTTTGGTATTGCCAAAACTGAAAATCACCTTAAAAGATGATAATGAAGAAGTGGCGACCTATGTACTCGAACCGAAAGAGTATTTAATTAAAAGTCTGGCCAGCATTGAGCGGATTCCAAAAAATACCCCATTCAAGTTTGAAATTCAGCTGCCAGTGACCCGAAAAAGCTTTGATACCTATAATTTAGAAATTATCAAGCCTTAAAAATTAAAAAAAAATGTAAAAAAAGTGCAGTTTTCTTGCTCACTTTTTCTAAGACAATGGTATGATACGCGCCACGTAAGCTTAGTGCTGCATACTCCTCAGTAATTCAAAACAAATAGAAACTCGCAGAATGCGCCTTATTTTCAATAACGCGTATTGAGCAGGTTTTTTCGTTTCGATTTTTGGTCTGTAACAATTATTAATCTATTGTTACGCTTATTTTTCGACCAGCGCTGTGAGTTGTGGCAAGCTAAATGTTCCAGTTTTAGAACTCTCGTTTTAGGATCTAAAACGGGGTTCATTTATTTATAGACCACATTTATATATCACTTTACCCAAGTGATATCTGATTTTTCGGATTAATTCGCATGAATAGCAAATCTCCTATTTTTACTGCACAATCTGATGTCGCTCTTCGTATCCACGTTGATCGCGCAGTTCGCCATTACTTTGCTCAATTGCAAGGCGAGCAACCTTCTCAGGTGTATGACATGGTGCTAGCAGAAATGGAGAAACCTCTTTTATCTGTAGTTCTAGAATATACACGTGGTAACCAGACACGTGCTGCCGAGATTCTAGGCTTAAACCGTGGTACTTTACGTAAAAAGTTAAAAGCTCACGGTTTAATGAGTGAATAAATGATAAAATGCTCGCGGCTTTCGTGGGCATTTTTTTTAACCGCATTTTGCTAATGTTTTAATCTGTTTTTTGATAACTGTGACGAAAATCATGACTATTAAACGCGCTTTAATCTCTGTTTCTGACAAAACTGGAATTGTTGAATTTGCACAAAATCTAGTGGCTCTTGGGGTAGAAATTTTATCTACAGGCGGTACATATAAGTTGCTTAAAGACAACAATATCGCTGTAGTTGAAGTTTCAGAGCACACCGGTTTTCCAGAAATGATGGATGGTCGTGTAAAAACTTTACATCCTAAAATTCATGGCGGCATTCTGGCTCGTCGCGGTCTAGACGAAGCTGTAATGGCAGAACACAACATCGATGCAATCGATTTGGTGGTAGTGAACCTTTATCCATTTGCAGCAACGGTTGCAAAACCTGACTGCACCCTGCCAGATGCGATTGAAAACATCGACATCGGTGGTCCAACCATGGTTCGTGCTGCGGCGAAAAACCATGCGTCTGTCGGTATCGTCGTCAACGCATCTGACTATGCGACTGTTATTGCCGAGCTTAAAGCTGAAGGCAGCCTGTCATACGCAACCCGTTTTGACCTGGCAGTGAAAGCATTTGAACATACTGCACAATACGACGGCATGATCGCATCTTACTTAGGCGCTCGCGTAGGTAAAGAACAAGGCGAAGCAGACAAATTTGCGCGTACGTTCAATACACAATTGAACAAAGCACAAGATTTACGTTACGGTGAAAACCCGCATCAATCGGCTGCATTCTATGTAGACCCAGCGGCAACTGAAGCATCTGTTTCAACAGCTAAACAGCTGCAAGGTAAAGAACTTTCTTATAACAACATCGCCGACACTGATGCTGCGCTTGAATGCGTGAAATCATTCGCGAAACCTGCTTGTGTGATCGTAAAACACGCCAACCCATGTGGTGTTGCGGTATCTTTAGACGGCATTCAAGCGGCTTACGACTTGGCTTATGCAACCGATCCTGAATCTGCATTCGGTGGCATCATTGCATTCAACCGTGAATTAGACGTTGCAACTGCACAAGCCATTGTTGACCGTCAATTCGTTGAAGTGATTATTGCACCAAGCGTTGCTGAAGGTGTTTTGGACGTGACTGGCGCGAAGAAAAACGTACGTGTACTGGTCTGTGGCGAATTACCAGCAATTGACGAACGTGCGCCACAAATGGACTACAAACGTGTCAACGGTGGTTTGCTGGTGCAAGACCAAGACTTGGGCATGATCACCAAAGATGATCTTAAAGTGGTGACCAAACGTGCTCCAACCGAGCAAGAAATTGACGACATGATCTTTGCCTGGAAAGTGGCGAAATACGTGAAGTCTAACGCGATTGTGTATGCGAAAAACCGTCAAACCATCGGTGTGGGCGCAGGCCAAATGAGCCGTGTAAACTCTGCGCGTATTGCAGCAATTAAAGCTGAACATGCAGGCCTCGTGGTTGAAGGTGCAGTGATGGCATCTGACGCATTCTTCCCGTTCCGTGATGGTATTGATAACGCTGCGAAAGCAGGGATCAAATGCATTATCCAGCCGGGTGGTTCTATGCGTGATGAAGAAACCATTGCAGCAGCTGACGAAGCTGGTATTGCCATGGTGTTCACTGGCATGCGTCACTTCCGTCACTAATTAACTAAATTAATTAGAAGTCGTATTTAATCATCCCCCTAAATCCCCCTTTGTAAAAAGGGGGACTTTTCGCGTAAGAGAACAGTGTTTTTCGCGATTCCCCTCCCTTTCTTAAAGGGAGGTTGGGAGGGATTCAATTTTGAGGGATTTTTTAAATGAACATTTTAGTTTTGGGTAATGGCGGTCGTGAACATGCATTGGCATGGAAAATCGCACAAGATGAAAAAGTTGCTAAAGTTTTTGTTGCACCAGGCAACGCAGGTACAGCAACCGAAGCTAAATGTGAAAACATCAATTTAAGCATTTTAGACAATGCGGCGATTATCGACTTTGCAAAAAACAATGCGGTAGATTTAATCGTGGTTGGTCCTGAAGCACCGCTGGTCAATGGTGTGGTGGATGCTTGCCGTGAAGCAGGTTTAAAAATCTGGGGTCCAACCCAGTTTGCAGCGCAGCTTGAAGGCTCTAAAGCATTTGCCAAGCATTTCTTAAAACGCCACAACATTCCAACTGCATTCTATGACGTATTCACTGAAGTTGATGCAGCCAAAGCCTTTGTTGAAAAAAATGGTGCGCCGATTGTGATTAAGGCGGATGGTCTTGCTGCAGGTAAAGGCGTAATCGTGGCGATGACCAACGAAGAAGCATTTGCAGCCATTGATGACATGCTGGCAGGCAACAAATTTGGTGATGCCGGTTCTCGCGTAGTCATCGAAGAATTCCTTGCAGGTGAAGAAGCATCATTCATTTGTATGATTGATGGCGACAACATCTTGCCAATGGCCACTTCTCAAGACCATAAACGTATTTTTGAAGGCGACCAAGGTCCAAACACAGGCGGTATGGGTGCCTACTCTCCTGCGCCTGTGGTGACTGCAGACGTATTTGAGCGCGTGATGAAAGAAGTAATGCGCCCAACCGTTGACGGTATGAAAGCAGATGGTCACGTATACACCGGTTTCTTGTACGCTGGCTTGATGATTGATGAACAAGGTCAACCAAAGGTAATCGAGTTTAACTGTCGTTTCGGTGATCCTGAAACTCAACCGATCATGATGCGTTTAAAATCATCTTTGGTTGATCTGGTTGAGGCTGGTATTGCAGGTAACTTGCCAGCAGAAGCTGAATGGGATGAGCGTAAGACTGTCGGTATTGTTTTAGCATCTAAAGGCTACCCAGAAACGTCTAGCAATGGCGATGTGATTTCTGGTTTAAACACCGAAATGACCGATGCCAAAGTGTTCCATGCCGGTACAAAAGCCAATGAAAATGGTGAGATTGTCACTGCTGGTGGTCGTGTACTTTGCGTAACTGCACTAGGCAACACCATTGGTGAAGCACAAGCAAAAGCTTTAGAACTTTGCCAAAAAGTAACCTTCGACGGCGTTCAATATCGTAAAGATATTGGTTACCGTGCGATTGCGCGTGAAAATGCTTAATTCTCTCTTAGATTGATTAAGTAAAAAAACCCCGCTGAATGCGGGGTTTTTTATGCTTCTAAATTTTCCCTCTCCTCTCAGGAGAGGGTTAGGGAGAGGTGCTTTAATTTTTCATTATGAAGCCAACCCTCCGCCTCACCTTCTCCCTGAGCCATATATAGCGCAAGAGAAGGGATTTCATGTCTTATCTCATTACGGAAATTATCATTCTTTTCTTGATAAATGCATTTATGATGTATCAAGAGCTTATTAATCATTTTAACATGAAAATCCACCTCCAAACCCCTCGCCTGATCCTCCGCCAATGGCAAGACAGCGACGCTGCCCCATTTATCCAAATGTGTGCCGACCCTGAAGTCATGCGTTATTTCCTCAATCCCTTGACCGAGCAACAAAGTCGAGCCTTTATGCAACGTATCCAAAGTTTTATTGCCACACACGGCTGGGGCCTGTTTGCTGTCGAACTAAATTTATTGGCTTACATCAGCATCTGGAACACTATGATTTTGCCCCGTGCATTGAAATTGGCTGGCAACTGGCCAAGCAATACTGGCACAACGGTTATGCCACCGAAGGTGCAAAAGCCATACTGGATTATGCTTTTCGTGAGCTACAGCTGGACAACGTGGTTTCCTTTACTACCGTGCTCAATGCTCCCTCGGAAAAAGTCATGCAAAAAATTGGTTTAAGCAAAGTCAAAACCTTTGCGCATCCGCTGGTGCCGGCAGATCATCCTTTACTTATGCATGTGCTCTATCAGATTGATCGCCAAAGCTATCTGCAAACTCATTAAAAAATCTCAAGGCTGGATGAAAACTGTCATAGGATTGAAGGAAATAATCATTATAAAGATCTATCATCCTACCCCATCTGTGCTATATCTATTTTTACGATTTAGATTGGATAATTTTTTATATAAACATCTATAAGATTTTTTCATAGATTTAGCCCTTTCAATTCAAAATAGTAAATTGATTTATTTATTCTTTTCTTATTTTATGAACTTTACTTATGAAAGAATACGGCTAAAGGTCTAGTTTCTATACACTATTTTGTATATCAATTTATTGTTATGATGTAGACCATTTTTTCGCTATCTTCTAAAAATAAAGTTTTCAATTACATGGCTTTAAGCGCTTTTAAAGTCAATTGAAAAATACAGCAGATAGCTGAAAGCCTAAACGAATTCGCGCACTGGATGGACTTGAATCTCGCCTCTTTCGGCTCAAGTGAAATCCCGGCGCTTAAAATTATCAATAAAGTAACAGCTTGGCTGCTTCACTTTATTTGGGATGGACACATGAAAAAGTTCCTTGGCCTGGTTCTAGGTCTTTCTGTTGGTTTAGCTGGCTGTGCAAAACAGGAAACGCCGGCAACTGACGCCGCACAAACTGATGCTGCAACTGTACAAACCGTCACCATGGCATCTACCGGTTCCGATGCTGACATCTGGCGCTATATTGCGACTTTGCCTGAAACTGAAGCGGCGGGTATCAAGCTGGAAGTGAAAAACTTCACCGATTACGTTTCAATGAACACCGCTGTGGCAAACAACGAAATTGATGTGAACGCATTCCAGTCTTATGCTTATCTGGTGGCTTACAATGCCAACAATGAGCAGAAGATTGCGCCGGTTTCGACTACCTATCTTGAGCCAATGGGTATTTACTCAAGCAAAGTGAAAAAAGTGGAAGAGTTCCAGAACGGCGCGACCATTGCTATTCCGAATGATGCAGCCAATGAAGCGCGTGCCCTGCTGTTATTGCAATCTGCAGGTCTGATCAAGCTGAAAGCAGGCTTCTCTCCTGCAACGGGCACTCCAAATGACATTACTGAAAATGCCAAAGCAATTGTCATCAAGCCAATTCAAATGGCGACTGCAGTTCGTGTTAAAGATGAAGTTGATGCCATTGTGCTAGGCAATACCCTAGCGATGGAAGGCGGTTTAAACGTACTGAAAGATTCAATCTTCTACGAACCAATTGACCAGAGCACCAAGCTGAACGTCAACGTATTGGCAGTTGCAGAAGCACGTAAAGATGACCCGATCCTGAAAAAAGTCGGTGAGCTTTATCACACTGAAGCGGTGAAACAGTATGTAGATCAAAACTTCGGTGGCACAAAAGTTGCGGTAAATAAACCTGTCAGCTATTTAACTGAAACCAATTAAGCATATAATGCTGAGTTAACAAACAGGCAAAGTGTACTTTGCCTGTTTTTCATTTTTGTACAGTTTCTTGACGCTATGATCGAATTTAAGAATATTTCCAAACATTATCAGCTTAAAGGCCAGACCATTCGCGCGCTGGATCAGGTCAATCTGCAAATTCCAGATGGCAGTATCTTTGGAATTATTGGTTATAGTGGTGCAGGAAAAAGTACCCTCATTCGTCTGATTAATTTGCTGGAGCGCCCGAATGAAGGTCAGGTAATCATCAATAACACTGACTTTACCGCTTTAAGTGCCAAGGCGCTGCGTCAGGAACGTGCCAATATCGGCATGATTTTCCAGCACTTTAACCTGCTGCAAACCAAAACCGTAGCGGCCAATATTGAAATGCCGATGAAACTGCTCGGCTGGTCGGCGGCAGAGCGTGAAAAACGCCTGAATGAACTGCTCGAATTTATTGATCTGAAACATAAAAAAGATGCCTATCCAGATGAGCTGTCTGGCGGTCAAAAACAGCGGGTCGGGATTGCCCGTGCCCTGGCCAATCATCCTAAAATCTTACTTTGTGATGAAGCCACCAGTGCGCTGGATCCGCAAACCACGCAATCGGTGCTGGAACTGCTAAAAAAAATTAATCGTGAACAAGGCATTACCATTGTCATGGTCACCCATGAAATGGATGTAATTGAATCAGTCTGTGATTATGTGGCCGTTATGGAACATGGCCAGGTGATTGAAACCGGTTCTACCCTGGACATTTTTAGCCAGCCGCAGCATCCAACCACCAAGAATTTTATTCAAACCGTGCTGCAACAGCAGTTACCGGTGAATATTTTAAACAATCTGGAAAACCAGAATCAGCACAGTATTTACTGCCTGAAATTTTTAGGGAAATCGGCGCAGGAAACCGTGATTCAGGCAGTAATTAAACAGTTTGATTTAAGCCTGAATATTTTATTTGCCAACATGACTGAAATTAATGGCGCGGTGATTGGGCAGATGTTTATTCAGTTGCTAGGGGACCCGGCCATTATTCAGCAAGCACTTCAGTTCCTCGAACAAAATGGGGTTCAGGTTGAACAAGCAGGAGTACAAGGATGAGAGATTTAATTGTCCAGTGGCTCACCAGCCTGACCGCGCCGTTCTGGAAAAGCGCCCTGTCGATGGACCAGTTTGTCACAGCCTTACAAGAAACTTTCCACATGGTGTTTTTTGCCATGCTGTTTGGCTGTATCTGGGGCTTTATTCAGGGGATTACCCTGGTCGCCACCCGTCCGGGGGGTATTTTACCGAACCGCGCGATTTATCATGGCCTGAACCCGATTGTAAATGCGCTACGTTCCCTGCCATTTATTATCCTGTTAATTGCCGTTATTCCTTTAACCAAGTTTCTGGTCGGTACCTCAATTGGCACCCGGGCTGCCATTGTCCCGCTGACCATTTATGTCGGTCCATATATTGGCCGTCTGGTGGAAACCTCATTGCTGGAAGTGAATGAAGGGATTATTGAGTCAGCACAAGCCATGGGTGCGACACCGCTGCAGATTATTTTCAAGTTTATTTTGCCGGAAGCACGTAGCTCGCTGATTCTAAACCTGACCACCGCCACCATCAGCCTGATTGGTGCAACTGCAATGGCCGGTGCCGTCGGTGCCGGTGGTATTGGTGATCTGGCCATTTCTTACGGTTACCAGCGTTTTGATACCAGCGTGGTGATTCTGACCGTCATTGTACTGCTGATTCTGGTGCAAATTGTGCAGATGCTGGGTGAATGGCTGGCTAAACTCAGATAAGGATTCACCTCTCTATCCAGAACGAGACAGATTACTCATTCTCAAATTAATCACCCTCTACGGAGGGTTTTATTTTGGCTGTTAATCACCCTCATAGCAGCCCGAAAACGCTGGTTTTCAGCCCATGCAGATTACTGTTCAAGTGATGAGAAACCAATCCGCTACGTTGGTTTACATATCTAAAACTTCGCCATTTCCCCTTAATTTCAAACTGAAAGCCAAAATCCCGTGCTAAAATGTGCAGGGGTTTTTGCAGGGACTGATTTATGCACTTTGTTCATCTTGGTATTCATACTGAATTTTCGATTACAGAATCTATCGTACGTATACCTGATTTAGTCAAAGCCGCAGCCAGTGAAGAAATGCCTGCCCTGGCCATCACCGACCTGTCCAACCTGCATGCCGCCGTCAAATTCTATGGCAAATGTCTGGGCAAAGGCATCAAGCCGATCATGGGTTCGGAAATCCGCCTGAATGATGCCGAACATCGCATGACCTTACTGGCCATGAACAATCATGGCTGGCGTAATCTGACCGAAATCGTGTCGCGCGGTTTTATTGAAGGCCAGCAGCTGGATATTCCCTGCGTACAGAAAGACTGGGTCTTGGAGCAGCATGACGATTTAATCGCCCTGCTCGGCATTCACTCCGATGTCGGTAAAATGCTCTGTACCTCTAACCCGCAAAAAGCCGAACCTTTACTTGAAGAATGGATTGCCAAGTTTGGAAACCGGGTTTATCTGGCCCTGACCCGCACCAATCGCCCGAATGAAGAAGACTTCATTTATGAAGCGGTACAGCTGGCGAAAAAATATAATATTGGCGTGGTGGCACATAATGATGTGCACTTCATCAGCCGTGAAGATTTTGAAGCGCATGAAGCGCGCGTCTGTATTGCCGATGGTTATGTTTTGGGCGATAGCCGCCGACCAAAAAACTACAGCCCGGTGCAGTATTTTAAAACCGCTGCAGAAATGACCGAGCTGTTTGCCGACATTCCGTCTGCCATTGAAAACACCTATCACATTGCCAAGCGCTGTAATGTGACGCTGCAACTGGGCAAATACTTCCTGCCGGATTACCCGATTCCGGAAGGCCATACCATTGAAACCTTCTTTGCGCATTTATCCAAGGAAGGTCTGGAAGAGCGCCTGAACCATCTTTATCCGGTAGCGCAGCGCGATGAAGACTGGCCTGAAATCCGCAAACCGTATGATGAGCGGATTGAATACGAAATTAATATTATTAACTCGATGGGATTCCCGGGTTACTTTCTGATCGTGATGGACTTCATTCAGTGGTCGAAGAATAACGGCGTGCCGGTCGGTCCGGGTCGTGGTTCGGGTGCCGGCTCGCTGGTGGCGTACAGTTTAAAAATTACCGATCTGGATCCACTGCGCTATGAACTGCTGTTCGAACGTTTCCTGAACCCGGAACGTGTCTCGATGCCCGACTTTGACGTCGACTTCTGTATTGCCGGCCGTGACCGCGTGATTGACTACGTGGCCCGTACCTATGGCCGTGATGCGGTATCGCAGATTGCCACCTTCGGTACCATGGCCGCTAAAGGCGCGATTCGTGACGTGGCCCGGGTTTTGGGTAAATCTTATGGTCTGGCCGACCGTATTTCCAAAATGATTCCGACCAAACCTTTGGGGCTGAGTCTGGAAGAGTCGCTGGCGGCTGAACCGCAGCTAAAAGATATTGTCACCAATCCGGGCAACCCCGACTATGACGATGCTTCTGAAATCTGGGAAATGGCATTAAAGCTCGAAGGCATTACCCGAAATACTGGTAAACACGCCGGTGGTGTGGTCATTGCACCGACCAAAATTACCGACTTCTCTGCGGTACTGTGCGATGCCGATGGCACCGGCCGGGTGGCCCAATACGATAAAGATGACGTTGAAGCCGCCGGTCTGGTCAAGTTCGACTTCCTGGGGCTGCGTAACCTGACCGTAATTGAAGATGCGGTGCAGAATATTAATAAACGGGTTAAACCCGAGATCCCGCTGGATATTGCCCATATTCCGCTGGATGACAAAGATGCCTATTTGGTCTTTGCCAATGCCAATACCACCGCGGTGTTCCAGTTTGAATCCGTGGGCATGAAAAAGATGCTGAAAGAAGCACGCCCGAGTAAATTTGAAGAAATTATTGCTTTCGTATCTTTGTATCGTCCGGGTCCAATGGATCTGATTCCGGACTTTATTCACCGTATGCATGGCGGTGAATTTGAATACCTGCATCCGCTGCTCGAAGGTGTACTGGAACCGACTTACGGCATTATGGTGTATCAGGAACAGGTGATGCAGGCCGCACAGTACTGTGCCGGCTATACGCTTGGTGGTGCGGACTTGCTGCGCCGTGCCATGGGTAAGAAAAAACCCGAAGAAATGGTCAAGCAGCGTAAAATCTTTATTGAAGGTGCGGCCCAAAAAGATATTGATGAAGCCACCGCCAACCATATTTTCGACTATATGGAAAAATTCGCCGGCTATGGTTTTAACAAATCACACGCCGCTGCCTATGCGTTAGTAGCCTACCAGACCGCCTGGCTCAAAGCCCATTACCCGGCCGAGTTCCTGGCTGCCGTCATGTCCTCGGAAATGCAGAATACCGATAACGTGGTGTTCCTGATTGATGACTGCCGCCACAATGGTCTGGAAGTATTACCACCGTCGGTGAATATGTCGCTGTATCATTTCCATGCCACCGATGACAAAACCATTGTGTATGGTTTAGGCGCAATTAAAGGCGTGGGTGAACAGGCCATGCAATCGGTGATTGATTCGCGTATCCAGCAAGGACCATATAAAGACCTATTTGATTTCTGTCACCGGATTGACCTGAAAAAAATCAATAAACGAACCTTAGAGGCCCTGATTCGTGCCGGTGCGCTAGACTGTTTAGGCATTGAACGTTCCAGCCTGATGGTGCAGTTACCGGAAGCGGTGCAAGCTGCAGAACAGGCCCGTTCTAACCGTGAAACCGGGATTATGGACCTGTTTGGTGAAGTCGAAGAAGTGCAGCGCAAACCGGCCAAACCGGTTAAACCGTGGTCCGATGAAGTCCGCTTAAAAGGTGAAAAAGATACTTTAGGCCTGTACCTGACCGGCCACCCGATTGATGTATACCGGGCTGAGCTGAAATCCTTTATTCCGGCGCGAATTAATGAACTGAGTCCGACCCGCCGTGGGGTCACCACAGTCTTTGCCGGACTGGTGCTGGATGTGGCCAACTTCCCGAACCGGGTGGTGGTGACCTTAGATGATGGCACCGCACGAATTGAAGTATCAGCCAATCACGAGCGTTTCCAGCGCTTTAAAGACATCATCCAGGTTGAAAAAGTGGTGGTGATTGAAGGCGAAATTTATGAGCGCGAAGGTTTTGACCGTCCAATGGGGCGTCTGACCAAAGCCTTTAGCCTGAATGAAATCCGTCAGAAACGGGCTAACAGTATCAAGATTACGCTATCTGCCGAACATGACAGTAAAACGCTGAGTCGTGATGTACAGCAGATTTTGATGCCGTATACCAATATTGATATGAGCACGCATATTCCTGTGATTCTGTATGTAGATTATGGTTATGCCACTGCTGAACTGCATTTAGGCGTGCAATGGAAAGTCGCGCCAATGGATGAACTGCTGATCAAGCTACGTGATTATTTTGGTAAAGATGCTCTGCATATCGAATATCAGGTGAAATCTAAAGCCGCCCAAGCGGTGGCGCATGAGCCCAAGCCTGCCCACGTTCCGGCACCTCCAGCGGACATGAGCATGGATGATGCGCTCGATTTATATCAGGCCGAAATGGGTCAATATTCTTAATTTAAAATTTTCTTTATTCTGGACCTTGTATGAGTCAAGTCGACAGTGCTGCCTTGTCAGCACATCTCTCCCATGTGCGTATTGTCATGGTCAATACCACTCTGCCCGCCAATATCGGCAGTGCCTTACGCGCCATGAAAACCATGGGCCTGTCCAAACTGGTACTGGTCGCACCGAAGACCTATCCACATCCGGATATTGACGCACTGGCGGCCGGTGCCACCGATCTGATTGAACAGATTGAAATTGTTGAAACCCTGGAACAAGCCATTCAGGACTGTCATCTGGTGTTTGGTACCAGTGCACGCAGCCGCACCATTCCCTGGCCGCTGCTGGATGTCCGCCCGGCTGCGGAAAAAGCCATGCAGGCCGTGACAGCATCGCATCAGGAAATTGCGGTGATTTTTGGCCGTGAAGATCGTGGTCTGACCAATGAAGAACTGGCCCTGGCCAATTACCATGTCACCATTCCGGTGAATAGCGATTACGGCGTGTTAAACGTGGCCCAGGCCATTCAGATTATCTGTTATGAAATGCGGATGGCAGCCATGGCCCGGGTAGAACAGCAGCCAGACCCTAAAGCCACCATGCAAGTTCTTGATGGTATCGAAATGGAATGGGATGAACCTTTAGTGACCCATGCCCAGATGGAACAGTTCTATCCGCATATTGAAAAAATGCTGGCCGAGATTGAATTTATGGATCCGAAAAATCCAAGATTATTACCTTTGCGCTTGCGTCGGCTTTTTGGACGTATACAATTAGATCGTATGGAATATCACTTATTACGTGGCATTTTTAGTCGCGTACAGGCATTGAATAACGGTTCATGGAAAAAATCATCAACAACATCGACACAGGACGAGGATCAAGATAATGCTTAAACAGCTCAAAGAAGATATACAAGCTGTCTTTGCGCGCGATCCTGCTGCACGCAATACCTTGGAAGTCTTAACTACCTATCCCGGCATTCATGCCCTGATCATGCATCGGGTTGCACATGAACTCTGGAACAAAGACTGCAAGGGTTCGGCGCGCCTGCTGTCTTCATTTAGCCGCTTTGCCACCGGTATTGAAATTCATCCAGGTGCGAAAATTGGTCGCCGTTTTTTTATTGACCACGGTATGGGTGTGGTGATTGGTGAAACAGCCGAAATTGGCGATGACGTAACCCTGTATCATGGCGTGACCCTTGGGGGGACCACCTGGAACAAAGGCAAACGTCACCCGACTTTAGAAGATGGGGTAATTGTCGGTGCTGGCGCGAAAATTCTCGGGCCATTTACCGTGGGTAAAAATGCCAAAGTCGGTTCCAATGCAGTGGTAACCAAAGCGGTACCGGCCAATACCACTGCGGTCGGCAATCCGGCACGTTTTATTACCAAAGATCAGCCAAAAGATGAAGCCGAAGCACGCCGCCGTGACTATGCCGAAAGCATCGGTTTCCAGCCGTATGCGGCTACCCAGGATCAGTCTGATCCGATTCTAGACGGTATGCGGGTCTTGCTCGACCGTATTCAGCACAATGAAAAACGCATGAATACCTTATGTCAGCGTCTGTCTTTACTCGACCCAAGCTTTAAAAAGCAGCAGCAAAACGAACAGCCGTTTAGTGCTGAAGAATTAAAAATTATTGAAGATGTGCGCCGTGAATGTGAAGCACAAAGCAGCCAGTCCAAAGCTTAACAACACGGTAACAGCAAACTTCTTGCCTTCTCTTGCATGTTCGTCACAGATTTTTTAGACTGACGAACATGCTCAGCCATTTTAAAATAAATTAACGGATGAATATTATGACGCTTAAGCCTTTGGCATTTGCTCTGATTGCGACCACTTTAGTTTCAGCCTGTTCCACTGCACCAAAACAACAAAACCCAGCCAATGCACCAATTGTGTTTACCGAGCCTGATCTGACCCCTCCATTTTATGCTTTAAATCCGTTTAATTATGATGCACCTCCTCCATTTGAACTGAACCTGCAACAGGCTGCGGCCCAGCCAGTGACTAAAATGGAAGTAACTGCCCCGGATAATCCATCGAAAAAAATTACTTTAGACACCAACCGTCTGATTATTCCGACCATCAACAACAACCAGCGCAGCTTGAAGTTTGCGGTGCTGGCCGGTGAAAATGAAATTGACATCACCGAAATTGATGACTTTTTACAGATGGTCGAAGGTAAAGCACGTCACTATCCACCACGTTTTACTGACCGTCAGGAACGCCGCGGTTTTGAAGCTAAACTCAAAGAAGTCACCCAACAACTGGACAGCCTGGCGGTACAGGAAAATGCCTCTTTTGATGTGCTGATTCGTGCCTTTAAAGCCAGCGTAATGGCACGTAACCTGGACTTAGGTTCAATTTATACCACCCGTTCTCTGGCTTATGCGCAGCGCATCCTGAAAATTAACAAGGAAGATGCCGAAGCCAATTTCTGGTTTGGTTTTGCCCTGTCTGAAGGTGGCGGTCATCGTGAAGCAATTTCTTATTTAGATAAAGCCATGAAAGCCGGCGTACAGGAAGCCTATCTGGCTGCTGCCAACAACTATATTGCTTTAGAGCAAAAGAAAAATGCGGTACAGACCTTGAAAAACTACAAGATCAAGTATCCGCAAGAAGCAGCTGTGGCAGACCGTTTAATTACTGAAATTGAAAAACAGGGCCGCTGGAATGTCTGGCAAATCATGACACCGAAGGCTTAAGCCCGGTGCAAGAAAAAATAGGTCATGTTATATGGCCTATTTTTTTGTCAATTGAAAAAACCAAGAAATTCAGTATGATTAAAAAAAACTTATAAAATACGATGCGAATTCACATGACCACTATGACGTATAAGATGATGCTGGCCACCGCGCTCAGCAGTTCCATTCTCGTTGGCTGCCAAACGGTCAGTGTTAAACAGCAAGCATTAAATGTCAGCATTGCCAACGAACGGGAAAGTATTTTATCTCGTGACCGCTTGAGCGAGGCCAGCCTCAATGTCTTGTCCATGACTGGCCGTGAAGCGCAAATCTGTACCGAAAACCCGAAACAGTGTATTGATGAACTGAAGCAGATTCCGGAAATTCTGGATGAACAGCTGCTGTCCACTGCCAGCGAAGTTTATCTGGCCAAAGCCATGCAACTGGCCGATTCTTCCAATTGTAAAATCGGAATTTTAAGCAAACATCAGTCTGAAGAAAAACAGCAATTACAGCAGCAGAACTATCAAAAATGCCTCGACCAGCAGCTGTTTATGCTGGATAAAAGTATCCGTTATAGCTATGCCTATATGTTCAAAACCGAACGGGCGCCACAAGACCGGATTTTTGACAACCGTCAGGTACAAATCCGCGACTTTTATAATCAGGCCATTGCCAAACTAGTGTCCAGCTATACCCTGCGCTATCAGCCGGATGTGGTGGCCAGCCAGATTCAGGTCGGTGAAAGTACCTATCATATTGACTTCAATTATTTTCCAACCTTAAAACAGCAAAAAATCGAGCAGTTAAGAGCCACCTATGACCTGAACTTTTCAGGCTTGCGCTCCATTACCCGTCGTGATGGTTTTGGCTCGGAATTTCTGGTCATTCTGCCGGAGCAACGCGCAGATCAGCCAGAGAAAGCCCGTTATATTATTGATCCTTTAAGCCATCGTTATCCAAACAATCAGAATCCGAATATCCATCAGGCCCGTTATCTGGCGGCAACCCTGGTGGCTGAACCGCAGCAGTTTGGCAATGTAGAGGATATCCTGAACAAGGATTTTCGCCTGCGCGCCTATGATCCCTATAAATATGAACAGGCCCGCATTGCCAATAAAAACTATCCGCTGGCGGCTAATTTTTCTGCGCCTTATGGACTGTGGCTGGCGGAAAATAATCTGCTGAAATCGGCTTATCTGTCACTGATTGACCGTGATGACAAGCTGACCATGCCGCATTTATATTTTCTGGAACCATATAATCCGAATAAAAAAGTGCTGGTTTTGGTGCATGGTCTGGCCAGTAGTCCGGAAGCCTGGATTCGCTTAACCAACGATATTATGGGTGATCCAGTGTTACGCGAGCATTATCAGGTCTGGCAGGTGTTTTATTCGACCAATATGCCAATTATTGAAAGCCGTTTCCAGATTCATGCTCTATTGACCCAAGCCTTCCAGCAGGTCAATCCTAAAGCCGCGGCGAAAAAAGATGCGGTGCTGGTCGGCCACAGTATGGGCGGGATTATTGCCCGACTCCTGGTCAGTGATGCCGATGTATCCAAAGAAGCCCTGTCGATGATGAGTGGCCGGCAACTGGCCAAATACCGCCGCATTCCCGTGATTCAGCAGCGCCTGATTATGCAGGATATTCCTAACTTTAACCGGGCGATTTTCTTGGCCGCTCCGCACCGCGGCACCGAATATGCCGACCGCTGGTTTACCAAAGTGGCGCGTAAAATTATCCGTTTACCGGGGGCATTTTTAAATGCGGCCACCGATTCATTGTTAAATGAAGATCCGAGCCTGAAAGATCTGGTCAATGAGCTGGATAAAGGCCTGATTCAAAATGGCCCGAGCGATTTAAGCCATCAGTCCAAATTTATTGCCTTAACTCAAGATATTCAGCCACGTAAAGGACTGAAATATCATAGTATTATGGGCAATACCAGTCAGAGTAACGACCCTGCTCTCATCACCGATGATATTGTGGCCTATGAAAGTGCGCATCTGAAACAGGCCCAGTCTGAAAAAATTATTACCGGCGGCCACTCGATTCAGGAAACTCCAGAAGCAGTGTTGGAACTGCGCCGGATTTTACGCTTACACTTGCAGGAGCTGGGTTTATATAAACCTTAACCTGCCAATAAAAAACCGAAGCCTTCAACCGCTTCGGTTTTTTTATCTCTGGAAGATGGCTACATATTGCTATGTATTAAAGTGTGGCAGGAGGCAAACCGGCATAAGCCTGCAGCAACAGCTGCTTTAATTCATCATCGTCATATTCACGCGGATTATAATACGGCGAATCACAAATCATCCGGGCAATGTCCGCCGGGGCGTGTTCCGGTAACCCTAAGTCTTTTAAAGCCAGAGGAATCTGCAGGCGCTGGTTTAATTGATAGATAAAACGGCCCAGCTCCTCCCGACTGTCAACACCCAGTGCAGCGGCCAGTTGATCCATCGCCTGTACATCGGCATGGCGGTTATAGTGCACCGAATAGGCCAGCATAATCGCGTGGGTTTGCGCATGAGGCAGGTTAAAGGTGCCCCCTAGGCTATGACAGATTTTATGGTGAATCGCCATACCGACCGAACCCAGACAAATCCCAGCCAGCCACGCGCCATAGCTGGCCTGTTCACGCAGTTGAATATCGTTCGGATGCTGTACCAGTTCCGGTAAAGCGGTGGCCAGACAGCGAATCGCCTCCAGCGCCATCAGGCTAATCACCGGATTTTTATTTTCTGCATACAAGGCCTCCACCGCATGCGCCATCGCATTCATGCCCGAACAGGCAGAAATCTCTGCCGGCAGATTCAGGTTAAGCGCTGGATCATAAATCACGATTTTCGGTAACACCTGTGCAGCTTTGCCGGTGGTTTTCAGCTGATTTTCCGTAATACCATATACCGGGGTCATTTCACTGCCCGCATAGGTGGTCGGAATTGCCACAATTGGCAGATGGGTGTCCAGTGCAATGGCTTTGGCTAAACCAATAGCCGAACCGCCACCCAAAGCCAGACAGCAATCCACCTGTAATTCTTGTGCTGCCTGAACCGCCTGCCGTGCCACCTCTGCCGGCACGTGCATTACCGCATGAGCATAAACCGTAACGGTCAAATCACCAAGTTGCCGGGCCAGCTGCTCAGCGGCCTTCTGCTGGCCGGGCGTGGCAATCAGCAGAATCTTGTGATAACCGGCCTGCTTGAGAATATCCTGCGTGCGCTTGGCTTCCCCCGCACCAAAATACACCTGTACTGGCAAAGCCTGATAATAGAATTTGGGCATCATGGGCTCATCTTCATGTTGTTCTTTACCCCAGTATAGAGTGCCTCTCCTGCTGCTTCGAGCGCATTGCTGCAACGCTGCTTTCCATATTTCCTGGTCTTCTCTGCTGCAATCTTCATCAGCTGTATTGCTCGCTTAATTTTCTCCGCCATAAGCTGCTCAGTTTCAGCACAGATTTTCCAGAATCGGTTTTTTCCGCCTAGCTAAATTTGTTAAGATGAAGCGCTTGTTGGGTCGTCAACAGCATCGACGTGCAGGATTTAAACACGATGTTTTATCTGCTCCAGCTGGCCCAAATGACATCCACGCGGTGAAAGCCATTCCAACACCCATGCGTTAATTGAAGGAACTGAATGTACATGAACATGCAAGAAATTGTGGCTGACTTATCTTCGCATACCCCGATGATGCAACAATATTTAAAAGTGAAGATGCAACATCCACATTCTTTAATGTTTTATCGAATGGGTGATTTCTACGAATTATTTTTTGATGATGCGCACAAGGCGGCCAAACTGTTAGGCATTACCCTGACCCATCGCGGTAAGGCCAATGGCCAGCCAATTCCGATGGCCGGCGTGCCCTATCATTCTGCCGAAGGTTATCTGGCGCGACTAGTCAAAAAAGGCGAAACCGTGGTGATCTGCGAGCAAATTGGCGAGGTAACTGGCAAAGGCCCGGTGGAACGTGGCGTAGTACGGATTATTACCCCCGGCACACTTACCGACGATGCCCTGCTCAACAGCTATCAATCTTCCAATCTGGTCGCGCTCTGTTTACAGCAGAACCAGATCGGGATTGCACTGCTAGATTTAAGTGCCGGTATTTTCAAGGTCCAGCAGCAGGAGTATCAACCGGAACAGCTGGCGATTGAACTGTCGCGTCTCATGCCAAGCGAAATTGTGGTCGATGAAGATATTGTCGATCCGAATATCATCGAGTCTGTTAAAAAACAGCTGGATTGCCCGGTTACCAAACGTCCAAATGTCGATTTTAACCTGAATAATGCCCAGAAAACCCTGTGTGACCAGCTAGGCGTAGCTACCCTATCTGGCTTTGGGATTGATCATTTGCCTTTGGCCAAAGCCGCCGCCGCCGCCTTGATTCACTATGCCAAAGAAACCCAAAGAACGGCGTTGCCGCATATCCGCTCGATTCAGCTGGAACAAAGTAGCGATTTTATTGCGCTAGACCCGGTGACCCGGCGTAATCTGGAACTGATTGAACCTTTATTTGAACACGGCACCTCACTGTTTCAGCTGATTAATGACTGCCAGACCGCGATGGGTGGTCGTCTACTTAGCCGCACCTTAATGCAACCGCTACGTGATACCGCACTGCTGGATGCAAGGCTGGATGCGACCGAAGCGATTTTAACCGGTTATCACGATGCACCAATTCGTCTGGTACTGAAAGAAATTAGTGATATTGAACGTGTGCTGAGCCGGGTCGCTTTAGGCAGTGCGCGCCCACGTGATCTGGTGCAGCTGCGTCAGGCCTGTGCCCAGATTCCGTATTTACGTCATGCCGTGCAGCCGATTGTCAGTGCCGGCCAATCCAAATATTTACAACAGCTGAATGAAGAACTGGGCGATTTTCAGGGCCTTTACCAGCGTTTAATGGCGGCCATTGTGGAACAGCCACCGGTGTTGCTGCGTGATGGTAATGTCATTGCCGAAGGCTTTGACAGCGAGCTGGATGAGTTACGTCAAATCCGTGATCATGCCGGCCAGTTCCTGATTGATCTGGAAATTCAGGAGCGTGAACGTACTGGCATCAACACGCTTAAAATTGGCTATAACCGCGTTAGTGGCTACTATATTGAACTGTCCCGTGCGCAGGCTGAACAGGCACCGGAGCATTATATTCGGCGTCAGACCTTAAAAAATGCCGAGCGTTATATCACCCCAGAACTGAAAAGTTTTGAAGACAAAGTATTATCGAGTGAATCACGCGCGCTGGCACGGGAAAAAATGCTGTTTGAAATGCTGCTGGATGAGCTGCGTCAGGACATTGGCAATTTGCAGATGATGAGCAGCGCCATTGCCCAGATTGATGTGCTGGCCAACTTTGCCCATCAGGCCCGCCTGAAAAACTGGACCCGTCCGGAATTCTCACCGGAAATTGGAGTCAAGATTGTCGCCGGCCGTCATCCAGTGGTGGAAGCCTTGAGCAAAACCGCATTTACCCCAAATGACACCACACTGGATTTTAACCATCGTATGGCAATTATTACCGGGCCGAATATGGGCGGTAAATCGACCTTTATGCGCCAGACCGCACTAATTGCCCTGCTTGGCTATTGTGGCAGTTATGTGCCGGCTCAAGCTGCGGTGCTAGGTCCGATTGACCGGATTTTCACCCGGATTGGTTCGGCCGATGACCTGTCTACCGGTAAATCAACCTTTATGGTGGAAATGACCGAAACCTCGCAAATTCTGCATCATGCCACCAATCAGTCACTGGTGCTGATGGATGAAGTCGGCCGTGGCACCAGTACCTATGATGGCCTGTCCCTGGCCTGGGCCTGTGTGCTGGATTTAACCAAACGGATCAAATGCTTATGCCTGTTCGCTACGCATTATTTCGAGCTGACCGAGCTGGGCAAAGAATCAGGTATTGATAATTATCATGTTACGGCCAAAGAACTCAATGGCAACCTGATTTTACTGCATAAAGTCCAGCAGGGTCCGGCCAGCCAGAGTCATGGTTTGCAGGTGGCCAAACTGGCCGGTATTCCTGCCAATGTGATTAAAGAAGCACAAAATCGCCTGAAGATACTGGAAAAGCAGTCACATCAGTCGGTACAAAAATCGGTCCAGCATGATTTATTCAGTGAACCGGTGGTAGAAACTGAAGTGATTGAACGGATTGTCGAAGTTGAAAAACCATCACCGGCCCTCGAAGCCTTACGCCAACTGGATGTCGATAATCTCACCCCACGTCAGGCTCTAGAGCAATTGTATGCCCTGAAAGAGCAGCTAAACGCCTGATTCAAGACTTGAATTTCATATATGGAAAGGCTCTCATTTGAGAGTCTTTTTCATTTATAAGTTTTTTTGATGGTTTTATAGCACTTTTATCAAATTTAGTAGCACTGTCTATATCAAATATCAGTAAAAGCAATTGTTAGTTCACATCATTTTTGCCTAAAATACAGCTTAGTTATTAGAACCATATTTTTAGGTAGCTGTCGCCATGACATTTGTTGTCACTGAAAACTGTATTAAATGTAAATATCAAGACTGTGTAGAAGTATGCCCTGTAGATTGTTTCTATGAAGGTCCAAACTTCCTGGTGATTAACCCGGATGAATGTATCGACTGCGCACTGTGTGAACCTGAGTGTCCAGCCAATGCGATTTTCTCGGAAGATGAGCTACCAGAAGGTCAGGAAGTATTTATCGAGCTGAATGCTGAACTGGCAGAAAAATGGCCAAATATCACGCAAATTGGTGAACAGCCTGCTGACCGTGAAGAATGGAATGGCAAGCCGGACAAATTACAATACTTAGAAAAGTAATTTTAAAAAGATCAGCAAAAGCTGATCTTTTTTTATACCTAAAACACACATTTGATTGCAATATTTTCAATTTTTACCGAAGCTTTTAGATTAGAATGCTTAGGATTTTAGTAAATGTTTGATTTGCATAATGACGCAATTTCTCAAGGCGGTGCTCTCGCTCAGCATCGTGCCCCTGATCATGCTCGGATGTACAACCACACCGCAGAAAGGGAAAACGATTCATTCGCCTGATGGAAAACGGATTTATATCCCACAAGAAAAAATCAGCTATGAACGCAAGGTCGCACCAAAAGTGGTGCCCTATGCCTATAACAGCTGGATTGCCGTGACCGATAACCTGCGCCAGGTCCGCGAATATGAAAAATTCCTGAATGCTGAAGGCGTCGGCAATATTATTCCAAGTTTTGAATTACTGCGCACCGCACGTGACTGGCAAAAATGTGGCCGCTCGCAATACATGGTGCCCAACCGCGAATTATGGCGCAATCAGATTCCAACCTTAAAAGTCTTTAAATATCTGGTTGCCTCCAAAGTCCTGACCGATTTTGAAGTCACTTCAGTCTATCGCGATTTACCGCTGAACCAGTGCGCCGGTGGTGCCAGTTCCTCACGGCATTTATATAATTCCGCTATTGATTTCCGGATTGGGCCGGAATTTCCACAGCCGCAAGATTATGCCTTTATTGAAAATACCAAGTTCAGACTGTGCCAGTTCTGGACCCAGTATGGTCAAAGCCTGAATATGGGCTTGGGACTGTATGCTTCAGGGCAAATCCATATTGATACGCAGGGCTATCGTACCTGGGGACCGGATTTAAGCCGCTATTCGTCAATGTGCTATTACGAATAAATCCGGATCTGAATACGGAGGTGCTGCGGCACCTCTTTTTATGTCTATTAATTCTGCAACTCTCCCGATAAAAATTGCACTCTAGGGGGAAAAGTTTAAAATGCATGCATTGCAACAAAGGTGCCCCCGACTATGAAACAAATGTGGACCGACCTCGACCACTACATCGAAACACATTTAATTCCTGAAGATCCGATTCTGACCCAAACCTTAAAACATACCGATGATCGGGGGTATCCGGATCACCTTGCTGTTGCGCCCAACCAGGGCATGCTGTTACAGATGTTAATTCAGATGAACGGCTGTAAACGTATTCTGGAACTTGGCACCTTTGCCGCCTATAGCACCATGTGGCTGGCGCGCGCTTTACCGGAAGATGGCTATATTCTGACCATTGAAGGCCGTGATGCACACGCCGCCGTGGCGCAGGAAAATATTGATCAGGCAAAGTTAAAACAGACTATTGATTTGCGTGTTGGCCGCGCCGCCGATATTTTAAAGAGCCTGCCGGCTGATACTGCCCCGTTTGACTTTATTTTTATTGATGCCGATAAACAGAGCTATCCGGAATATCTGGAACTGAGCCTGAATCTGTCACGCTCCGGCACCTTAATTTTCCTGGACAATGTAATTCGCGCCGGTGACATCATTAATCCGGACAATCACAAGCCCAGCATTGAAGGCATTCGCGAGATGTTTAAGCTGATGCAGGAGCATCCACGTTTATTGTCCTCAACTGCCTTACAAACGGTAGGCAGCAAAGGGCATGATGGCTTTGCCTTGGCCATCGTTAAATAAGGCCCAAACAGAACAAAAAACACACAAAATAATATTTATTTTATTTTTTATAAACTTACATATACTGTCCATATAGTTATCCACAATAAATGCGGATAACCTTGGACAGTAATTCATCAGATGCGTGTAAGATATTTGGGCTTTATTTCACCACCAGTAACGGCACATTGGAATTCCGGAAAATGGTGGTGGTAATACTGCCTAAGAAAAACTGATGGATTTTGCTGTGGCTAAAGGCCCCAAGCAAAATTAGCTGAATACCATGTTCACGCTGATAATCCAGAATATTCTCCGCCACATCTCCATAACGATATTCCACCACCACATCTAAACCAGCGGCTTTTAAATACTGGGTCGGTTCATTTAATATTTCCGGATGATCACCCACATACAGCAAATGACATTGCAGCAGACGCAGCAAATCACTTTGGGTGATGCGCTTCATGATTTTTAAGCAGGTTGGTGAATATTCATAAGCGAAAATAAAACGGGTTGGCGGCTTAAACTGCTCGCCCACGGTCATAACGGCACAATTGGCCCCGCGGATAAAGTTTTCGACGTTACTGCCTAGGGCTTTATTGCGTTCGGCGGAACGCTCCCCAACCCGGCCGATGACCGCAATATCATCTTCTTGCAAGACATTAAAACTTTGTTCAAGAAAATCGCCTTTTTCCTGAATCTGGGTCGGCACGATATTATATTTTTGCTGCACCATCTCGGAAATATGACGCAGCAGATTATTGCTATATTCCAGCGCAATGTCGCTCTGCTTCTGTTCCAGCTCGGCCAGTTCCTTCAATAACATGGCATTGCTTTCAAAACCAATGACCCCGCTAATTTCACCTAAGTGATAACTGGCCGGATAATAGTCCAGCACCTGTAACAGCACCAATTCCCGCTGGGTCTGCTTGGCTATCCACGCTGCGGCTTCCGCGAGTGCATTGATACAGGGTGAAGAATCAATACAGGCAATTACTCGTTTCATTGTCGCCTCTCTTGTTGCCTGTCTGCCAGGCTTTCGTTTTAATTGTTATCTAAAACTTAGCATAAGTCCTCAGCGGATGACATGACAAAATGTAAATAAAACACAGACATTTGAAGATAGAGAGCTATGTATGAGATTAATCACGATAACGAATCAAACGTGCCGGATTCCCCGCGACAATGGCCTGGCTTTCAATATCTTTGGTGACCATACTGTGCATGCCGACAACCGCATGGGCGCCAATTTTAATACCATCCTTAACGCCGACATGAGCACCCAGCCAGACATCGCGTTCAATTTCGATGCCCTGCGAACGCACCGGCTGCTGGTAAATCGGCTGAGCCAAATCCATGCCATGATCAAAGGCATATAAATGGCAATAGGCGGCAATACGCACCTGATCGTGAATCTTAATGCCGACCCGACCACCATCTAGAATACTATGATGATTAATCGCCACTTCACTGCCAATATGCAGCGGACCATGCAAGGTACAATCTGCAGCAATAAAAGTATTATCCCCGATGCTAATTTTACGTCCCGGTTCGGCAAAAATATGAGCCAGCGGTGAAATAAAGCAGTTCTCGCCAATTTCTACCGTTTCCATCTCCATCAAATAGGCCTGATAGTCTTTTTGCCAGGCTTCGGCCCAAACCCGGTTTTTCGGTTTCAGCGACCAGTACAGCCATGGCATATAATTCAGCCGATGTTTATGCTGTTCCCGATATTTCAGCAAAGGATCATGTTCAGTCATCTGCTGGCTCCTCCATGACTTTGAGCTGTTCCCGGCCGCGGGTAACGTCCTGAATTCTTAAGGCCAAAGGCTCAATCTGATGCACCTGTAATAAGGCATTGACCTGCACGCCATCTGCCCCGTACTGTTCCTGAAACTCGATATTCTGGCTATTCAGTTCATATTGAAAAATGGCCCATTCATTAAACTGGCACTGAAACTCGACTTTTTTCTTTTCAATCAGTTCAATTTTTTCTGCCAGCAGCAGGCATTGCCCGGCACAACCGCCATAGGCACGCACTAGGCCACCGGTGCCAAGTTTAATCCCGCCATACCAGCGATTGACCAGCACCAGCACATTGGTCAGCTCATTGCCCTCAATGGTAGCCAGAATAGGTCGGCCGGCAGTGCCAGAAGGTTCACCATCATCATTAAAACGCACCTGATGGCCAATTTTCCATGCCCAGCATTGATGGGTAGTGGTCAGGTCTTTGTTGGCTTCCAGAAAATCTTTAACCGCCTGTTCGTTTTCTACCGGTACGGCAATGGCCTCAAAACGGCTCTTTTTAATATCTTCTTCAAAGCGAACAAGGGAGGCAATGGTAAATGGCATAACACAGCTAAAATGCAATAATCTCTGAAATTATAACGTGTTTTCAGGCAAATTTTGGCAATAAAAAACCTCCCAAACTGGGAGGTTATGTTGAGTTGACGATTAACGCTCGCGTAATGCTTCCTGGGCCTTGTTAAACGGTTTAATCAGATAATCCAGTACGGTTTTAGAACCAGTTTTAATATCAACCGTGGCCACCATTCCGGGGGTAATACTGAACTGCTGGCCAGATTTATTGGTCAGTTTATCGGTATCAGTCCGGATATAGACCCGGTAATAAAACTGGTCCTGCTTGACTTCATCACGGATGGTATCCGGTGAAATCACCGTGACCTTACCCTTTAAACCACCATAAATCGAATAATCATAGGCGGTAATTTTGACCAGTGCCTCCTGATCTGGGCGAATAAACGCAATATCCCGCGGCGAGATCCGCGCTTCAATTAACAGCTGTTCATCTAAAGGCACAATGGTCATTAACTTGCCATTTTGCGGTACGACCCCGCCAATGGTCATCACATCAATTTCCTTGACCACACCCCGTACCGGCGACTTGAAGACTGTGCGGTTCAAGGTGTCGGACTTGCCACGTACCACCTGTTGCTGGGTTTGTACATCGGTACTGGACTTGGACAGCTCTTCACGCGCTTTGACATAATACTGGTTACGAATATCATTCATCTGGTTACGCAGGTCATTGGCCTCGCGTTTCAGACGCAGCACTTCCACCTCACTGGCCGCACCTTTGGCCACCAAGGGTTCAGTCATACGCAATTCCTGCTCGACCAGCACCAGAGCCTGCCGTAAACCGGCCAGCGATTCTTCTAAGTTGGCCCGGCGCGAATTGTATAAAGCAGTTTCCTGCTGTACCAGTTTTGGCTCTTTCAGCACTTCTTCAGGAAAAACCAGAGGCGTGCCATTTACTTCAGCGCGTAACCGGGCCGAAGTGGCCAAGGAAGATACCAGCAAAGATTCCGATTCACCCACATTAGAAGCAAACCGGGTCGGGTCCAGCTGGGCCAGCACCTGACCCCGATTGACAATTTCCCCTTCACGGACATTCAAGGTGGTGAGAATCCCGCCTTCTAAAGACTGTACCACCTGCTCTTTCGAAGATGGCACCACTTTACCAGTGCCGGTGGATACTTCTTCCAGCTTGAACAGCCAGGCCCAGAGTAGCAAAACTGCCAGTCCAATACAGATAATCCAGATAAACAGACTGGCTTTAGGTAAAGGTGGCTCCAGCTCGGTCACCTGCATTGAACGTTTGCTTAATTGTTCACTCATGACTTCGCTCCTGCCATCTGACGTGGTTGAGATGCAGACTGATTAAGAATCTGATCTCGTGGCCCGTCCATCACAATTTTTCCATCATTGACCACAATAATCCGGTCCACCAGCTCTAACACTGCACGGCGATGGGTGGCCACCACCAAAGTCCGGTGCCCAAGCCACATTTTCAAATGATCAATCAGCTGTTTCTCGGAGACATCATCAATTGCAGCCGTCGGTTCATCCAGCAATAAAATATTCGGCTGACGTAGCAGCAAACGTGCCAGCAGCAAGGCTTGTTTCTGGCCGCCAGAGAACCCCACACCACCTTCCAGAATCAGATGGTCCAGCCCTTCTTTCTTTTCCTGCACAAAGGCCAGCGCACCGGTAATTCGAAGTGCCTGCAAAATATCGTCATCATTGGCCAATGGTGCACCCAAAGTCAGGTTTTCCCGTACCGTGCCAAAAAACAGATGCGCATTCTGATTCAAGAGGCCCATATCACGACGTACATCAGCAGGATCAATCAGGCCCAGTTCTACGCCATCGAGTTTAATTTTGCCCTGATTCGGGGTTTGCATGCCGGAAAAAAGCTGCAACAAGGTAGATTTCCCGGCACCATTCCGGCCCAGAATAGCAATTTTTTCACCGGCTTTAATTTCGAGCTTAGCCACCATCAAGGTCGGTTTGGCATCATCTTCGCCATATTTAAAGCTGACCCCGCTTAATTCATAATGACCATTTAACACCGGACGATGAATTAAGTGGCTATGTTCCGGCTGATCAACCGGTTTTTTCATTAATTCATCCAGTCCCTGTTTCGCCACTTTGGCCTGTTGCAAACGGCCCAGCACGCCGGCAATCTGTGAAATTGGCGCCAGCATCCGTGAAGATAAAATTGAACAGGCCACCAGAGCACCCGTGGTCATTTCCCCATCCATCACCGCAAAACAGCCCACCAGCACCACAATCGCAAAGGTCAGCCCCTGAATTTTCTGGGTCCAGGCGGTCATGACACCGACAATTTTACGCTGACGCATGGCAATATCGGCGGAAACTTCATTCATATGATTCCACTGATTCTGGAAGCGGGCTTCGGCGCGTAATAACTTGATGTCTTCAATGCCCTGTACCGATTCCACCAGCATGGCATTGCGGATTGCGCCTTCACGCATCCCCTCGTTGGCCAGTTTAGCCAGAGGCTTTTGCGCCAGAATGCCGGGAATAATCATGAGCGGTACCACAATCAGCATCACCCAGAACAGGTTCCCGCCAATCACCCAGAACACGCCCAGGAACAGCAGGAAGAAAGGCAAATCAGCGATTGCAGAAATGGTGGTCGACGTCACCAGTTCACGCACCCCTTCCAGTTCACGAATTTGTGAAATAAAGGTCCCGGTCGATTTAGAGCGTTCACTGTTTTTAATCCGTAGCGCATGTCCATATACCCGATCTGAAATACGCAGATCAGCGCGCTTGCCGATAATATCGGAGAGGTAAATCCGTGCGACCCTTAAACTAAACTCGAAAATGGCCGCAATCAGCACCCCACCTGCCAACACCCACAAAGTGGGAACCGATTGTGCCGGAATTACCCGGTCATAGACATTCATCGAAAACAGGATGGTGGCCAGCGCCAGAATATTGGCCATCAGGGAGGCAAACATTACATCGATATAACGTTTCCAGTCCCGCAGCACAATTGACCAGAACCAGTTGTCTTCATAGGGTTTGACATATTCATCTACCCGCGCATCGGGAACCGATTTTTCCGGACGCAGGATATAGACATGCCGCACATGCTCAGCCAAGGTGTCGCTGGCCAGCATTTGTGACAAACCCTGATCACCACTGAACTGAATACTCAGGTTACCCTCAGCATCGACCTTGTCAATTACGCCCACCTGACCATCCTGGAATTCAACCAGTACCGGCAAACGCCAGGGATTGATCACTTCGGCGCTAAAGTCGGTTTTGCGCAGACTTAGGCCCACCTGACGGGCAATCAGATTTAAAATATCATCAATATTCTGGTTCGGATTCCAGTCCAGCTGCAAGCGGATACGTTCTGCGGATGGTTCAATCCGGTAATGCTTGGCAATGCTCAGCACTGCTTGAAGCCACGGTTGATAATTTATTTTAGTACTCATGGCTGAACTTCAAACCCCTGAATGGATATATGGTTTAAATCATAAATATCGCGTGTCCGTCCGGTAATGGAGATATAGCGCGCAATGGCGGCATAAATATCAAAACGCGTATTTTCAATTTCCTGGGCGGCACTATGAATTGCCTGTTCGGCATTCAGTAAATCGACAGCTGAGCGCGTGCCTAATTTATATTGTTCCTGATACAGCTCTTTGGTCTGGATGGTGGTGGCCTGACGCTTGACCAGAATATTCATCTGGCGCTGCTTGTTCTGGATTTCTTCACGCAGCATGCGGGTTTCATCCAGCACCTCTAGATACACACTATTGACCCGTGCCTTGGCCGCTTCTTCTGCATAACTGGCCGCCCGGGTTTGTGACGCAATTGCGCCGCCCTGATAAAAGTTGCTATTGGCTTCCAGCATGATCGAATTATAGAGGCCATCATCTTCATTGTTATTCGGATTACGACCATTGATGGCCTGACTTATAGAACCTTTCACATTTAAAGTGGGATAAGCACTTAAACGTGATTGCTGCTTGCGTAATTTGGCCACTTTAACTTCAGCCTGAGCAGCCATTAGTCCGGGAATCTGCTGAAAAACCGGCTCTGAATATAATTGCGCCTCTTTCACCAGCCGCTCTGGAATCTGCCAGTTACGCTGATGAACCTCAAACCCGACCAAGGTGCGCAGCTTTTGCTGAAATTGGCGCAGCTGGGTTTGCTGCACAATTAAATTGGCTTCCGCAGCTTCCAGATTGGAACGGGCCTGAATCGGGTCGGCCTGGGTACTAATCCCGGCCTCGGCACGTAAATTGGTGATTTCCGCAATGCGGGCAATCCCCTGAATCTGCTCTTCAGCAATACGGGTAATTTCCTGATAGCGTTTGATATTAATCATGGCATTGGCAGTCTGGTAAGCAATATCATCAATACTGACCAGCACATTGGCCTGCTCTGCGGCCAAACGGGCCTGTTCCAAGTTGACACTGCTTTTGACCTTGCCAAAATCATAAAGCATTTGCGTGGCATTCAGGCTCAGCAGCTGACGGCCGCGCTCGCCTTTGGTCAGGTCTGCTGTGGAAATACCACCAGATAATTGCGGATAATAACCGGACTTCGCCACATCAATACTGGCATTCTGGGCTGCCAAAGTGGAAATGGCCTGGGAAATTTCAGGATGACGCTGAACAGCGGTCCGAATGGTGTCATTAAAACTTAAAGGCTGTTGCACAGAGGATCGGGCTGATGCCGCTGTTTCTGAAACAGATGATGCTGGTACTGCCCGGGGCATTTCCTGAATATTTTGTGTATCGAGCTGAAACTGGCTCAGTTCACTAATACGGACACGAGTAAAATTCTGGTCAGATTGCGGGGTAAATAAACGTGCCACGCTCTGTTGAAGTGTTTGCCGTTCTGAAGTCGTCGTTTCAGCATAAAGCGACTGGCTCAGCAGTCCACTCAGCAATAAAGCCTGCCACAGTAGCGTCTGCCTGAATAATTTATTTTTATGAACTGTTAAGCTCTTGCAACCCATCATTGTCGTCATTCAAACTAATATTTTGAAATATTTTTAAAATTGTAAATGTTTTTAAGCTAGTTTTTTATACTTTTGTTAATTATAAAACGCTTTCAGGATAAAACACATACAACAAATAACAATTATATGTGTTTTTCACCAACTACACCTTAAAATCTTCGCCCAAGTAGACCTGTTTCACAGTTTCATTTTCCAGAATTTCCTGTGGGGCTCCTTCGGCAATCACTGCACCTTCACTGACAATATAAGCACGCTCACAAATTGCCAATGTTTCGCGCACGTTATGGTCAGTAATTAATACACCAATTCCGCGATCTTTAAGGGTGCTAATAATATCTTTAATATCCCCGACAGAAATCGGGTCCACCCCGGCAAAAGGTTCATCCAGCAACATAAATTTCGGATCGGCAGCCAGAGCACGGGCAATTTCCGCACGACGTCGCTCACCACCGGAGACACTCATGCCCAGTGAATCTTTAATATGGGTAATTTTAAAATCAGCCAGCAGTTCGGTTAAACGCTGCTGACGCTGCTGCTTGTTTAAGTCTTTACGGGTTTCCAGAATCGACATGATATTTTCAGCAATGGTCAGTTTTCTGAAAATTGACGCCTCTTGTGGCAGGTAACCAATGCCTTTGCGCGCACGTTCATGCATGGCCAGGTCAGATAAATCCAGTTCATCCAGATGAATTTCCCCCTTGTCCATACGTACCAAGCCAACCACCATATAGAAGCTGGTGGTTTTACCAGCACCATTTGGGCCAAGCAGTCCAACAATCTGGCCACTTTGCATACAGAAAGAAACATCTTTCACCACCCAGCGCTTACTGTAGTTTTTGGCCAGGTGTTTGATTGTCAGAGTTTGTGGCTGTACGACCTGATCCATTAATCGCGTGCTCCCGGGAATGATTTTGAACTGGATGGTGGAATCACAATCTGTACGCGACCTGAAGATGATCCGGTGTTGTTTGGCGTACCAATGGCTTCAATATCGCCTTTGTTCATACTATAACGCAAGGTATTGCCGCGAATACTGGCCCCATCCTGCTGTAAAAATGCCCCGCCCGACAAAGTAATAATACCGGTTTCCGCATTGTAGACAATTTTCTGCGCCTGACCTTTGGCCAGACCTTTATTCGGATCAGTCTTTTGCTGGAACTGTGCCGGACTACCATTGGCGGTAATGGTGCTGATTTCTTTTTTACTGTTCAGATTGGCCACAATTGAATTGGCCTGCAAGCGCATTGTGCCCTGCTCGATAATCACATTACCGGTATAGGTGGTAATACCGGTACGCTCATTAAATGTCGCACGGTCAGCCACCAGGGTAATTGGCTGGTTCCGGTCTGAAGGCAAGGCCCAGGCTGTAGCTGAGGACAATACTGCCAAACCTATAAGCGCGGCTTTCTTCAGGAAAGTACGAGGTGTTGCAAGCTTCGGATTAACGTTCATATGTTCCTCGAATATTAAAAAATTCGTATTGACCATCATTCAAATTGGCTTTCAGTCCTTGGCTTACAAATTCAGCTTGTGGAGACTGCACCATCACCTGTTTATCGGTTTCAATTTCCCGACTGTCCGGATAGCCCGTCAATTCTGTCGTCTGCAGTTCTAATTGACCTTGCGCTAAAATTTTGGTGGCACGTACCTGGTCAGATAACACTACTTTTTCATTGTCATTATAGCCATGTGCCTGCTTGGCATAAAAAGTGGCATCAACTTTCCCGTCTTTATACATGGACGCATTCAGGTTCTGTAATTGAGAAGTCTGCTTTTGCATATCCTGCTCTAAACGGTCAACCTGAGCGCGAACATATAAATTCCCCTGTTCATCGGTTTGAGTCAGGTTAATCTGCTCCGCCGTATAGGTCATACTTCTGGAACCCTCGGTATCCAGTTTATTGCCTTTACCGCTGTAATAGTAATAACCACCACTTACAGCTGCAATTGCAATCGCAGTAATATATAAAACTCGGGTATCCATAAGTGGGGTTTTAACTCAACTCAATCAGAGGAATATCTTATTAATGAGGGATCGCGGTATACTTTTCAAGTAACTGTTCGTATACGCCTTTTGACATTAGGATCATATCGCAGATTTCACGTACCGCACCGCGGCCACCCTGCGCCTGAGTCACCAGATCAGCACGACGACGCACTTCAACATGACCATTCGGCACCGTGACTTTCATCCCGGCAATGGCAAAGGCAGATAAATCTGGCCAGTCATCGCCCATATACAGACAGTCTTCTGGTGCCAGATTCAGCTGGGCACAGGCTTCACGTAAAGCTACGCCTTTATCTTCACGGCCCTGATAAATCAGGTCCACACCCAAGGCATTCATACGTTTTTCAACAATATGGCTGGTACGCCCGGTAATGATGATGACTTTCACCCCGGCCTGCTGCACCAGTTTCATGCCCAGACCATCACGAATATCAAAGTTTTTAATTTCATCACCGCTATTGGTTAAGGTAACAAAGCCATCACTTAAAATACCATCGACATCTAAAACCAAAGCCTCAACGTGACGTGCCTGTTCCAATAAAATATACGATGCCATTTTTTAATTTACCCCGGCCTGAATCAGGTCATGCATACTGATCACACCAATCACCTGATGTGCATCATTGACCACTACAAATTGATTAATTTTTTTATCGCGTAACTGTGCCAGTGCTTCAACCGCACGGGCTTCCTGAGAAATGGTCGCAGGCTGCTTGATCATGACTTCAGCCACCGGCAGATGAATATCAAAGCCCTGCTGTTTGTCGATTAAACGGCGCAAATCACCATCAGTGAAAATTCCCAATAAGGTGTCCTGTTCATCCACCACCGTGGTCAGCCCCAAACGCTTGTCGGAAATTTCATACAGCACTTTGTTCATTGGGGTTTCTGGCGCGACTTTTGGCAGCTCGGCGCCGGTATGCATTAAGTGTTTGACATGCAACAGCAAGCGTTTACCCAAAGCACCCGCAGGATGGGAACGGGCGAAATCATCTGCGGTAAACCCACGCGCATCAAGTAAGGCCACAGCCAGTGCATCCCCTAAGGCCAATGTTGCGGTGGTGCTCGAGGTCGGTGCCAGACCCAGTGGGCAGGCTTCCTGAATGTTCCCTAAAGTTAAAGCCACATCGGCATTTTGTGGCATTGGGCCGCTGTCATCTCCGCTGATGGTAATTAACGGCACTTGCAGATGTTTGATCAGCGGCATCAGCATCATGATTTCATCACTTTTGCCAGAATTGGAGATGGCAATCAGCACATCACCCCGTACCAGCATGCCTAAATCGCCATGTCCTGCTTCGCCCGGATGCATAAAGAATGAAGGTGTACCGGTCGAGGCAAAAGTCGCCGCCATTTTACGGCCAATATGCCCGGATTTCCCCATACCGGTGATCACCACACGGCCTTTACATTGCAAAATAATTTCGCAGGCGCGGCTAAAGCGCTCGTCAATTTGTGTGGCCAGTGTTTGCAGAGCTTGTTCTTCTATACGCAAGGTACTGAGCGCCACACCTTGAAAATCAATCGGGTTTGACATGTTTTCAGAATTCAAATTTTTAACCTTCGTTCAGGGCTGAACGGTCTTCATTCAAGCAGAAATTAATTTTCGCAATTTTAGCATATCTATGCAAATGTCACGTTTTTAAATGTATAAGATTTCACACGATTTCTTCATGATTCCGCCTGTTGTTGATAAACCACAGCACAGGAAGATGGTGAACATGAGTCTCATTTTTTAGCTCAGGCAGTTAAGCTAAGTTTGAGTGTAGATAATGGATAATGTTTCATATCTGGATAAAAACGCATAAAAAAAGCCTCAATCATTTGACTGAGGCTTTTAAAATTTTGGAGCGGGAAACGAGACTCGAACTCGCGACCCCAACCTTGGCAAGGTTGTGCTCTACCAACTGAGCTATTCCCGCAATATGGAAGTGCATTATAGAGAGTTTCATACAACTGTCAACTCTTTATGCTTCCAAGTGGTGATTTAATCAGCACGACGCCAAACGGTACCTTGACGGGTATCTTCCAGCACTACGCCCTGATCGAGCAAAGACTGACGGATTTCATCGGCACGGGCAAAGTTTTTGTCTTTTTTGGCATCTTTACGCTGTTGAATCAGATCTTCAATCTGTTCTTCAGATAAACCAAGTGCATCCTGGCCAATGTCTGACTTCAGGAATTCATCGACATTGTGCTGTACCAAACCAAGAATATTGGTCAGATGACGCAAGGTAGCATAGAAGATTGCTGCCTGTTCGGCATTTTCTTCTTTCACCGCGCGGTTCAGTTCTTTATTGACTTCAAACAGCACTGCAATCGCTTCCGCGGTATTAAAATCATCCCGCATTGCGGTATTAAAGCGTTCGACCAATGTGTCATCTAGCGTTTCTAACAGCTTGTCGCCATACACGGCCTGATAGGCTTTAAATGAATGATAGAAACGGGACAGCGCCGTCTTGGCTTCTTTTAGTGCTACATCCGAGAAGTTCACCGGACTACGATAGTGTGAAGACACGATGAAATAACGGATCACTTCCGGATGGAATTTCTCCATCACATCCCGAATGGTGAAGAAGTTGCCGAGCGATTTTGACATTTTCTCGCCATCGACATTAATAAAGCCCACATGCATCCAGTAATTAACATACTGCTCACCGGTAGAGGCTTCAGACTGGGCAATTTCATTTTCATGATGCGGGAACATCAGGTCTGAACCACCACCATGAATATCAAAATGATTGCCCAGGCAGCAGGTCGACATCGCCGAACATTCAATATGCCAGCCCGGACGACCTTTGCCCCACGGTGATGGCCAAGCCGGTTCATTTTCTTTGGCATGTTTCCAGAGCACAAAGTCAAATGGATGTTTTTTCTCTACTTCGACATCGACACGCTCTGAAGCACCAGCCTGCATATCTTCCAGTTTACGACCGGATAAACGGCCATATTTTGCAAATTTTTCAACCTGGAAATAAACATCACCATTTGAAGCCGGATAAGCGGTGCCCTTGTCAACCAGATTGCCAATCATGTTTTGCATCTGGTCGATATAGTCAGTGGCACGCGGTGCTTCATCCGGAGCCAGACAGCCAAGGCTTTCTGCATCTTCATTCATGGCCTGAATAAAGCGGTCGGTTAAAGCGGTAATACTCTCGCCATTTTCATTGGCACGTTTGATAATTTTGTCGTCAATATCGGTAATATTACGCACATATTTGACTTTCCAGCCCTGACTCCGCAAGAAACGGATGATGTAGTCAAATGCAACCATGACACGCGCGTGACCAATATGACAGTAGTCATACACGGTCATACCGCAGACATACATGTCGATCTGTCCATCGACGCGTGGCACGAATTCTACTTTTTTGCGCTGCTCTGAGTTATAGAGAACAAATGGTTGCATAGCTGTTCAAAAGACTTCAAATAAAAGGATGGTTCATCTTAACCTAAGCATTATTTTTCATAAAGTTTTCTCGTTATTTTTATCAAAAATCACTTATGCGGGCTTAAACTCAGGCACAACCCGGCTATTATGAGGATGAGTGCCCAGTTGAACGGGCTTTTAGCTGCGCTAAGCTCTGGTAAATTTGCTGAGCGATTTCCTCTCGCAGCGTGGTCAAATCTTCAGAACCTAATCTCTGCCCGACCTCTACCGGTGGCAAAAACTGAAAATAAAAAGGTACCCGCTTGGGAATCAGGTGTTTCGGTAATGATGGAATCACATCGCCATGACGTAATAATTTATCCAGTTGAGGGACTTTGAGCAGTTTCTGAAACAGACGATGCTGCACCACGGTTCTGGCATCAAAACCAAACTCGAAAATATCATCAGGGCCAAAGGCAGCAAAAGGAATAATGTCGTACTGAAATTCCTGTGCCAACTGTAAAAAGCCGTAGCGCTGTTTCCAGATCAATTGATACTGCTCACCCGGATGTTTCAGCACTTCACGTCCGCCACCCGGAAAGACCAGAATCGAATAGCCCTGCTGCATCAAGGCACGCACATATTCACGCTGGCCATCGACTGCGCCGAACTTTTTGACAATATCGCGCCAGATTGGCAAATAAAAATGGCTGTGGTCGGCAATACTAACCACAGCCACCTGATGTTCATTGAACAGATAATCAATAATAACGGGGGCATCAAAAATCCCGTAAAGGGAATGATTGCCCACATACATGGCAGGTCGGGATGCATCAATATATTCACTGCCTAAAAAGGTCGGCGTGAAATAGCGTTTAGATAAGGCGCTCAGCGTCTTGATCCATTTTGCATCATGCTGGACCTGCAATCTCTGCCCCTTAAACCACGTGTTTTTGTACCAGGATACAGCCCACCGAGTAGCCGGCACCAAATGAACATAACACGCCATATTCGCCATCATTCACTTCATGCGCAGTACGATGCAAGGCAATGATGACCCCGGCAGATGAAGTATTGGCAAACTCATCAAGAATAATTGGCACCAACGCCGGATCTGCTTCCGCAGCCGCTTTACCAACCACCAGTTTCAGAATCAGTTCGTTCATGCTGGCATTGGCCTGATGCAACCAGAAACGTTTTACATCGGCTGGTGCAATCGCATTTTTCTCCAGCTGCGCGGTAATCATTTTCGCAACCAGTGGACACACTTCTTTAAAGACTTTACGGCCGTCCTGACGGAAACGCTTGTCATCAATATCGGCATTTTCAGACAGATTCAGGAAACCGAAGTTGTTACGGATGTTGTTCGAGAACTGGGTAAATAACTGAGTGTCCACAATTTCAAAACCGGTTTTGCTGTCGGTGTCTTCAATAATTGACGCAGTGGCAACATCGCCAAAAATAAAGTGGCTGTCACGCGAACGGAAATCATTGTGTGCCGATGTAATTTCGACATTCACCAGCAAGACACGGCGCGCACCGCTTTTAATGGCATCATACGCCTGTTTTAAACCAAAGGTTGCTGCTGAACAGGCCACGTTCATGTCATAGGCATAGCCCTGAATCCCGAGTGCAGTCTGAATTTCAATGGCCACCGCCGGATAGGCACGCTGCATATTCGAGCAGGCCAGAATCACCACATCAATGTCTTCAGCCGTGACACCGGCATTTTCCATTGCCTGTTTGGCTGCAATTACGCCCCACTCGGCCTGAAGCGAGATTTCATCATCAGCGCGTTCTTTTAAATGTGGACGTAAACGGTTTGGATCAAGCAGACCGGTTTTCTCTGACACGTAGCGACGTTTCACGCCAGAGGCTTTTTCAATAAATTCTGCACTTGAGCCACGGCGTGCTTCTAACTCGCCCGCTGCAATTTTGTCAGCATTGGCCGAGTTATACTGTTCCACATAAGCATTTAAACTTTCAACTAACTCTTCATTGGTAATGACATCTTCAGGATGGAATAAGCCCGTACCGGTAATGCGAATGCCCATGTAAAACTCCTTTTTGAAATTCTCTCTATCTTAACCGATTCCCAGCTTTTCCCATACTTTTTGTAGCCGGTTTGGCGAAATTGGCATCTTGGTCTTCATTGGCTGCGAGAATAACGAGATGCGCAATTCTTCCACCATAAAGTACAATTCTTTCAAGCGGCTGTCATTTTTAAACTTGAACAGTTTGTCCATCCACGGGTCAATCTGCACAATGGCGGCATCATCACGTTGCAGGTTATTCGGCAAACGTTCCAAACGCAGCACCAGCGCTTTCAGATAACGTGGATATTCGCTCCAGACGTCTGCTGGCTTGTTATACACGAAATCGGCCAGGTTCATGAGGTCCAGCTGATCTTCAATATCATCCATATTTTTGGCAAAGACCGACTCATCCAGCATCAGCAGTTTACGGCGGATATCCTGCCATTGAATATAAATCTCATTAAAGCTGAACAGCGCTTTCTGTCCATGACTGAGGAATGATTTTTTTACCTCAAGTAGCAGCGTTTGGAACTGTTCAGCGTTGACTGGCAAGTCATCAATTGACATCTGCAAGGTGGCATAGACCAGCATCTGTTCCAGCTGTGCTTTATCGCCCAACGGAGAATAAGCCAGCGCCAGCGGTTTAGAAATCTGTTTTTTCAGCTGGCGGATTAAATCGCCCAGCTGCATATGAATCAGGCGAATCACCCCGGCCCGATGCTGTTTAATTGCCTCTGCCTGATCATTAAAGGTTTGAATCACCACACCCGATTCATCTTTCTGTTCCAGCGCAGCAAAGTCTTTGGTCGGTACCAGCGCCTGATACTGCTTGACCACCACGCCAGTGACTTTTTGCGAGGCTTCAAACACAAAGTTGTCCGGGAAGGTTTTAAATTCACCTTTCAGCTGCTTCACCGGACTATGGGTTTCGGTACGGCAGCGGGCTTTCAGCTCGCTCAGGTCACGGCCCTGTTCGATGACTCGGCCTTTTTCATCAATCACTTTAATAAACGGCAGCAAATACTGATCGACCCGTTCAAAGCTAAAGTCTTTTTCAGTGATCTGATCGCCGCGTAGCTGAAAAGCCAGGAAGCTGAAAATATGCTCACGCAGATGCGTCGCATCAATTCGTGCACTCAGTTTGCGCGCGGTATCCGGAATTGGCACCAGGTTACGGCGTTTATCTTTCGGCAAGGCTTTCAGTAGCGCTTCAATCAGCTCTTCACGCCAGCCCGGAATCCCCCATGACCAGATGTTTTCATCGACCTGTGGCAGGGCCTGAACCGGAATTTTTACCGTCGCACCATCTTCATCATGGCTCGGATCAAAACGGTAGCTGGCCGCCAGACGCAATTCGCCATTACGCAGATAATCCGGGAATTGCTGCGTGGTCGGGCGATCATTCAGCCACAAGGCATCATCATCAACAAATAAATAACGTGGCTCTTTCGGCTCGACGGTCGCGCGCCAGTCTTCAAAAGAACGGCGGCTGGCCACATCTGTCGGCACTTTTGCGGCATAGAACTGATAGATGGTTTCTTCATCTACCACCAGATCGCGGCGGCGCAGCTTGTCTTCAACCCGCTCCACTTCTTCCAGTTTGAGTAAATTATGCTTTAAGAACGGCGGCATAATTCCCAGGTTACCGGTAGTCAAGGCATCGCGCAGGAAAATCTCATGCGCCGCCGGCTGATCGACCTTTTCATAATTCACCTGACGTTTCGGTTCAATGATTAAACCAAACAGTGAAATCTGATCATAGGCATTGACCACTCCGGCTTTTTTCGACCAGTGCGGTTCAAAATAATGATGTTTTAACAGATCACGCGCCGCCAGCAGAATCCACTCCGGCTCAATTTTGGCCAGGGTCCGCAAATACACCTGCGAGGTTTCCACCATCTCAAAAGCCATCACCCACGGGGTATTGGTCTTATGCAAGGTTGAGGCCGGGAAAACCCGCGCTTTTTGCTGACGCACTGCCATAAACACATTACGTTCATCGGTTTTATTGGCAATAAACGATAACAGTCCGGTTAATAAAGCCCGATGCAGATTTTCATAACTGGCTTTCTTTTCATTGAAAGACAGTTTTAACCCCTGTGCCAGATCGACCAGCTGCTCATGGGTTTTCTTCCATTCACGTAAACGCAACCAGCTCAGGAAATGATTACGGGCAAAACTGCGGCGCTTGTTTTCACTCAAGTCACGATTGGCCAGCAAGGCATCCCAGAGTTTGAGATAAAACAGGAAATCGGAATCGGCTTCACGGAACAAGGCATGTTTTTGATCGGCCTGCATCTGTTTGTCGGCCGGGCGTTCCCGTGGGTCCTGCACCGCCAGTGCCGCCACAATTACCAGAATTTCATTTAAGGCACCAAAATGTGCCCCGCCCAGAATCATTCGTGCCAGACGTGGATCAATCGGCATTTTTGCCATTTGCTGGCCAATTTTGGTTAAGGAATCTCCCCCAACCCCTCTTTTAGACAGAGGGAGATTATTATTTTCGTCAGTCGCTTTAGACGGATTCACTTTCTTCTCCGTCATTGCGCCAAGCTCAATCAAAAGCTTGCGACCATCATTGACCAGTCGATGATCTGGGGGCTCGATAAAATCAAAATCTTCCAGCGAACCGAGGCCCAGACTTTGCATCTGCAAAATCACCGAAGCTAAGTTGGTGCGTTTAATTTCCGGTTCGGTAAATTCCGGACGGCTTAAGAAATCTTCTTCCGAATACAGACGGATACAGACACCCGGTGCAATACGGCCACAACGGCCTTTACGCTGGTTGGCTGCGGCTTGCGAAACTGCTTCAATTGGCAGACGCTGTACACGTGAACGATAGTTATAACGTGAAATCCGGGCAAAACCACTGTCAATCACATAGCGGATATTCGGTACAGTTAACGCCGTTTCCGCGACGTTGGTAGCAATAATAATCCGTCGGCCACCGCCCGATGGATTAAAGATTTTCTGCTGCTCGGCCAGGGCCAGACGTGCATATAGCGGCAACACTTCCGTATGGCGCGGGCCATGCTTGATTAAGGTTTCCTGTAATTCACGAATTTCCTGCTCGGTGCTGGCAAACACCAGAATATCGGCATGTTCAGGATGACCTTTTTCCTGTGCATCGGCAAAGCATTCTTCCACCGCCTGCACCACTGCACGCGGCAGGTTTTCTTCAAAGTCATCAAACTCATCATCATCACTGCCGCCAATGCTCAGTTCGGAAATGGGACGGTAACGTACCTCAACCGGATAGCTGCGCCCTTCGACTTCAAAAATCGGCGCGCCATTAAAGTAATTGCTGAAACGGTTTACGTCCAAAGTCGCTGAGGTAATGATGACTTTGAGATCTTTACGCCGTGGCAACAGCTGCTTTAAATAACCCATGATGAAGTCAATATTCAGGGAACGTTCATGCGCTTCATCAATAATAATGGTGTCGTATTTGCTTAAGTAACGGTCATTGGCCAGCTCTGCCAGTAAAATACCATCGGTCATTAAGCGGACAAGCGAATCCTGCGAGCCCTGTTCATTAAAACGGACTTTAAAGGAAATGGATTCACCAAGTTTTTCACCGACTTCTTCGGCAATCCGCTGCGAGACACTGCGCGCGGCCAGACGACGCGGCTGGGTATGACCAATCAGACCGGTTAAACCGCGCCCGGCCAGCATGGCAATTTGCGGCAACTGGGTAGTTTTCCCCGAACCGGTTTCCCCCGCCACAATAATCACCTGATGTTTTTGAATTGCCTCAACCAGCTTGTCGGCGTATTGGGTGACTGGCAAATCCTGATTCAGTTTGATGTTTGGAATACGGCCCAGGCGTTCCCGAACTTTCAGATTGGATTTTTCAAATAGCTCAGAATATTGTTTTTCATTTGCATCTTTTCCTTTACGCAGTCGATTTAAACGATGACGGTCACGCGCCATAACGAGTTGATCTACATTTAAATGACTCTGCACAGAACAAGATTCCTAATTTAAATAAAAAAATATCAATCGGCTATTTTACGCTGTAATGACAGCCAGCGGAAGAATCCGCCCATGAAATGAACGAACAGACCCTCCAGCCTGTCTGCTTTTGCAGCGAATCCGCTGACCGCAAACTGAGTACGGTGGCTTCTAGATTGTGACGATGACGAACATTTCCAAGCAGTCTGCCTAAAAATAAAAAATATTTTTGCTTTACCCTTGAATTTTACCGAGCTTGACATCATGTTTGATGAGGAATGAAAAAGGTGTACTTTTTAATTGTCATGTGGTCATCATATTTTTCGGCTACATAATAATACACACCGCCTGAATATGGCTTAAACAATCATCAATTCGGTTTTTCCGATGGTGGTAATGTAAAAATACCATTTCAGCAATAAAGCAAATTTCTATAATCTAATTGAAATTCAAAACAAACCTCAATCATGGAGACAATGATGAGCTTAATTAATACTGAAGTTAAACCATTTAAAGCAAATGCCTACCACAACGGTCAATTCGTTGAAGTAACTGAAGCTGATCTTAAAGGCAAATGGTCAGTTGTATTCTTCTACCCAGCTGACTTCACTTTCGTTTGCCCAACTGAGCTTGGTGACCTTGCTGACAACTACGCTGAATTCCAAAAATTAGGCGTTGAAATCTATGCAGTTTCTACTGACACTCACTTCACGCACAAAGCTTGGCACGATTCTTCAGAAGAAATCAAAAAAATCCAATACGTAATGGTTGGCGACCCAACTTGGACACTGTCTAAAAACTTCGAAGTATTAATTGAAGCTGACGGTCTTGCTGATCGTGGTACTTTCGTCATCGATCCAGAAGGCAAAATCCAGATCATCGAAATCAACGCGGGTGGTATCGGCCGTGACGCGCAAGAACTTCTTCGCAAAGTAAAAGCTGCTCAATACGTTCACGCTCACCCAGGTGAAGTTTGCCCAGCAAAATGGAAAGAAGGCGACGCAACACTTGCTCCTTCAATCGACCTAGTTGGTAAAATCTAATCTGTATTAGATTAAACTGATTGAAAAAAACCACGCTTGATCGCGTGGTTTTTTTATTGATGCGCTTACATTTTTACTCAATTTTAGCTGCTGTAGATTCTTTTTATTTTCATCTGCGTTGATTAAGCTACTGAAAAATGCGCTATGGATAGACCGATGAAAACCCTATTAATTGCAGCCTTATTCACCACCCTGTCCCTGCCGGCCTGGGCTGATGTGCAGTGTAGCGGCAGCTTAAAAGATCGTTCGATTTCCGACAATATTTTCGTTGGCAAGCAATGCACCTTAATTAATGTGCAGGTCGATGGCAATGTCATGCTGGCCGATGGTGCCAAAGCCATTCTCCGAAACAGCCATATTGATGGCAATCTGGAATCCAAAGGCCGTTTTGCACAGCTGGTGGCGACCAATAACCGCATTGAAGGCAATATTCAACTGGAACGCGGCAAGCTGACCCAGCTGCACAATAACCGTGTAAATGGCAATATCCAGCTCAAAAACAATCGGGGTACGCTGAATATTAGCCGTAATCAGGTCGATGGCAATCTGGAATGTGAAAATAACGCGACACCACCGGTGGGTGGACGTAACACGGTACAGGGCGATAAAACAGGACAATGCCGCCGTTTATAAGGTGGGATGATTTTATGATAGATGAGGGTTTGATGATGGATCAAGCATTAACCATCTACAGGAATTGGATTGTCCGAAACTGGCGGCAAACCATGGATCACCTGATGAATCAGTTGTAATTTTTCCATCACCTTCGGACTAATCACAAAGGGATAAAAATCTTCCTGCCCCATACTCCGATTCACACTATTCATTGCAAAAGCCACTGGCAACCAGGCCTGAAAAATCTCGTTAAAGTCGGTCAAAAAATACGGATTTTCACGTTGCTTGAAGTACATAAAATGCTGCTCTTCATGCACAATTTGCGGATGAATACTCATGCCAAAAGAAGTTGCCGTTTCCAGCACATCAACAATATGTAAATAATGCGCCCAGCTTTCCGCCCAGTCTTCCCACGGATGCATGGTGGCATAGGCACTAATATAGGCATCCATCCAGTTGCTTGGTGCGCCGTGCTGATAATAGTCCTTCACCGCCTGCTGATAACAGGCGCGCTCATCCCCAAAAAGTTGCCGAAAGCGTGCCAGATAATCACTGTTCGCCACCAGAACATCCCAATAATAATGGCCAATTTCATGCCGGAAATGCCCCAGCAAAGTCCGGTACACTTCGGCCATATTCTGCTTGGCCATCATCCGCTCGACATCATCGGCTTCGGCAATATTTAAAGTAATCACCCCGCTGGCATGGCCGGTCATGACTTTGGGAGCACGATCATCATTCGGATTGGCCTTAAAGTCGAACACCAGCCCACGTTCAGGACTTTCCAGCTTGCTCAGTAAAGGCAAATTCCAGCGCAGCAAGGCATAGACCAGGCGATGCTTGGCCAACTCGATTTTTTGCCAGCGGCAGTAATATTGCGGCTGGTTTAAATCCGGGATAATCCGGTTTAAACGGCAGGCCGGACAAAACTGCTCCGGACTGTCAAACGGAATAATCCAGTTACAGACCTGATGCTGATGATTCTGGCAAAAACGGTAAGCCTTTTGCGTGACCGCTTCAACAAATTCCCCTGCCCGCTGACCCGGTTGCAACGCCAGCATATGCATATATTGCGCATCAAAACCTAAATGATGCTGGCACACGGTACACTGGGTATTGTCGAAATAAATCGGATGCTGACAATAACTGCACTGAAAAAGTTGCATGAGAATGGCTCAGTCGATTGTTTTTATTACAGAGATGCCGCTAAGCTTAGAAGATTCTGATTTTTCTGAGTGTAGTTTTTTGCAGTGAATGTTTAGTGTTGCTGCAACCGTGGTGCAGATTGTCCCCATACGCTGCGCTTTGACCGGGAGTGTTGGCACACAACACTCGACTTTCGCGGATAAAGTTGAAAATTCTTACAAATCAGTAATACATCCGGCTCTGCATTTGGCATATGGTCAAACTATAACGATTCCAAACACAATAAAGGAGGAATGGCTAATGGAAACTGTCCTGACTGTAACCTTCTGCAAATACAATACCTCAACACGCTACTTAAAAATATTTTATAACAATGGGTTGGCAGAGCTTTATCATCCTGTGCCAGAATTTATCTATAACAATCTGCTACGCAGTCATGATAAAGCTGCTTTTGTGCAAAAATATCTGGAGTACGATTTACACTTTAACAAGGTCTCGTTGCGACCTTGAATTGAGGTGCAGCAATTTCACCTCTCACATCATTTCCTGAACCAGTTTAAAACGCGGTAATTCACGATCATCTTCCAGACTGATCGATTCGGTAAACATGCTCAGTGGTCGAACCCAAATGGAATAATCACCATATAAACACTGGTAGACCACCAGCTTTTCCTCGGTTTCACTGTGCGTGGCCACATGCAACACCTGATACAACTGCCCTTTATAATGCTGATAAATGCCTCGGCTTAAACTCATCTTGATACTCACCTTTGTAATTTTAAATGCCATTGCTCAGGATAATGCCTAGTTTTAGTCACAAATAGCAAATCTTTGATTTTCTTATTGTCAATTCTTGAAAATTCCAGTGACAAGCCACATCTTAGAAGATAAAGCCATACATTTTTATGTGCAACTTCTGCATAAATACATGATTTTTATTATTTGATTTAAAAAACCGATTGTTTTGATAAAAACAAACCGTTTCACCAATTAAATATTTTCTCCTATCATGTCTTTATCAAATACATTTTACTCCTCTGGAGACGTTAGCAATGTTAGATCAAAATACCACAGCCCAATTAAAAGCCTTGTTAGAACGCCTTGAAGGTCCAATCGAATTAGTGGCCACTTTAGATAGCTCTGACAAATCAGACAAAATCAAAGAACTGGTAACTGAAATTGCCGCCCTGTCTGATCAGGTGACTGCACGCTTCGATGGTAACAACAAACGTGCACCAAGCTTTGGTGTCGCCAAAGCCGGTGAGCAACCGCGTGTATTCTTCGCAGGTTTGCCAATGGGCCATGAGTTCACCTCTTTGATTCTGGCATTGTTACAAACTTCGGGCTATGCACCAAAAGTGTCTGATGAAGTGCTGGCTTCTATTAAAGACTTGGGCATCCAATCGGACTTTGATGTGTTCGTATCGTTAAGCTGCCATAACTGTCCAGACGTGGTGCAGGCATTGAACCTGATAGCCATCTATAACCCGGGTACTACTGCCACTATGATTGATGGTGCATTCTTCCAGGATGAAGTGGAAGAACGTAAGATCATGGCGGTACCGATGGTATTCCAGGACGGTAACCACATCGGTCAGGGTCGTATGACACTGGAAGAAATCATTGCCAAATTAGACACCAACTCTGCAGCCAAAGAAGCAGAAAAGCTGAATGCCAAAGCTGCGTTCGATGTACTGGTGATTGGTGGTGGACCTGCCGGGAACACTGCAGCGATTTATGCAGCACGTAAAGGCATTAACACCGGTATCGTGGCGGAACGTTTTGGCGGTCAGGTGATGGACACCATGGACATTGAAAACTTCACTTCAATCAAGAAAACCCAAGGTCCAAAATTTGCCGCTGAAATGGAAGCACACGTACGTGAATACGGTGTCGACATCATGAACCTACAACGTGTATCTGACATTAAAGGTGCAGATGAAACAGCCAACGGTTTAGTTGAAGTGACCTTGGAAAACGGTGCCAAGCTGGAATCGAAAACTGTGGTGCTTTCAACCGGTGCACGCTGGAGAGAGATGAATGTCCCAGGTGAAGCAGAATACCGTACCCGTGGTGTGGCGTATTGCCCGCACTGTGATGGTCCTTTATTCAAAGGCAAACGTGTTGCAGTCATTGGTGGGGGTAACTCGGGTGTAGAGGCCGCAATTGACTTGGCCGGTATTGTTGAGCATGTAACCTTAGTAGAATTTGATACCAAATTACGTGCCGACCAGGTATTGCAAGACAAGCTAAACAGCTTGCCAAACACGACTGTCATCAAAAATGCACTTTCAACAGAAGTCGTGGGTGATGGTTCACAAGTGACAGCGCTGAAATATAAAGACCGTGCAACAGATGAAGAGCATACGGTTGAACTGGCAGGGATCTTTGTACAGATCGGTTTGTTACCAAATACCGATTTCTTGAAAGACACCCAAGTTGAACTGAGCAACCGTGGCGAGATTGTGATTAACGACCGTAATGAAACCAATGTCAAAGGTGTATTTGCTGCTGGTGACTGTACTACAGTCCCATATAAGCAGATTATTATTGCCACAGGTGAAGGCGCGAAAGCATCGTTGTCTGCCTTTGATTACATCATCCGTTCGGGGCAATAATTCTGCTGAATTAACTCTAGAACACCACAAGCCTATAGCGTGCACTACGCTATAGGCTTTTTTTGTATTTCATTTTCTTACATTTAATCAACAATTTGTTATCTATTGCCAGATCGGAACTGGTTTATATTTTTGAATATTCACTGCTGTTGTGGATATTTGCCTTGAGAATAGAATTAAAAGGAATATGACAATGAATAAATTACTTGTTGCTTTAGGTCTTGCTGCTACCGTTGCTTTAGTGGGCTGTAACCGTGATCAGGCGCCTGAAACAGGTGCAACCACTGGCGAGCATCTGGAAAATGCTGCTGAACAGGCAGGTCATGATATTTCCGGTGCTGCTGAAGAAGCTTCAGCTGAAATGGATGCTGCAACGGATGAAGCTGCTGCAGAGTTAGATCAGGCCGCGGACAATGCCGCTGCGGCAACCAGTCAGGCTTGGGATGAAACCAAGGAAGCCACCAAAGATGCAACTGCAACCGCAGCCGGTGCTGTTGAACAAGGTGCTGCGAACGTGCGTGAAGAAGCCCAGCAATAAAATTCACTTTCTCGCTAAAAGCTCCCTTCCGGGAGCTTTTTTATTATTCATTTTACTAATATTTGAAATTAGAAATTTCAAATTAAAAATAGCTTAAATGACTGTTTCTGTCAGGTTAAAAGTTTAAATTTCCACTAAAATACTCAGGATTCTGATTTCTCTCCCTGTTATTGTCTATGTCTATTATTGCTGCAAAAGCCGACCGGTCGAATCGCTCGATCTGGGTCGCGCTGGTGTTATTGTTTATTGGCTGTATTGGCGCCTATCAGGTGGTGGGCATTAACCAGGCACTATTATTCCTGATTGGTGGTGCACTGGGGATGACCCTGTACCATGCTTCTTTTGGTTTTACCTCAAGCTGGCGGGTGTTTATCAAGCAAGGTCGTGGTCGCGGTCTGCGTGCACAAATGATCATGCTTGGTCTGGCAGTACTGCTGTTTTTCCCAGCCTTAGGTGCAGGTGAACTGTTTGGCAATCCGGTCAATGGTTTTGTTAGCCCAGTGTCAATGTCGGTGATGATTGGTGCCTTTATTTTTGGTATTGGCATGCAGCTCGGCGGCGGCTGTGCTTCTGGTACGCTGTATACCGTGGGTGGTGGTAGCGCACGCATGCTGGTAACACTGGTATTCTTCTGCTTAGGCTCACTGATTGCCACCACGCATTTAGACTGGTGGTTTAACCTGCCGCATCTGGCACCTATTTCACTGGTCACCAGCTTAGGTGTGATGCCGGCGTTATTGCTGAACTTTGTGCTGTTTGCCCTGATTGCCTTGGTTACCGTATGGTATGAAAAGAAACGTCATGGCAGTCTGGAGGTTGAACCGGCTGCACAGTATCAGGGCTGGAAACGCTTCTTACGTGGCCCGTGGCCGTTGGTGTGGGGCGGTATCATCCTGACCCTGCTGAACTTCGCTACTCTTGCGTTGGCTGGACGTCCTTGGGGCGTAACCTCTGCGCTGGCCGTCTGGGCCGCCAAATCGGCCAGTTTTGTGGGTGTTGATGTAGCCTCCTGGAGCTACTGGCAGCAACCAGCCAATGCCAAAGCACTGACAGAGTCGTTATGGTTTGATATTACCTCGATGATGAACTTCGGGATTATGCTCGGCGCCCTGCTGGCAGCCAGTCTGGCCGGTAAATTCGCACCGAACTTTAATATTCCAAAACGCTCGCTGATGGCAGCGATTGTTGGCGGTTTGCTGTTAGGTTATGGCGCACGCCTGGCTTATGGCTGTAATATTGGCGCCTATTTCAGTGGTATTGCCTCTGGCAGTTTACATGGCTGGCTGTGGCTGGTATTTGCCTTTATTGGCAATGGCATTGGGGTCAAACTGCGTCCATTCTTCTTCCCGGAAGAACGCCCACAACCGGAAAAGCTGACCGGCTGTTAATTCCTGACTCGCTGTTAAAAAAGCCCCAAAAGTTGGGGCTTTTTGCATCTCTGGGTTAAGATAGCCGCATACAATAAGAAATCAGGCGGGCTATGAGTTATTCACATCATCATGAAAAACATTATATTTTAAGAACGGGCTGGTTACGGGCTGCGGTGTTGGGGGCCAATGATGGGATTATCTCAGTGACCAGTCTGGTGATCGGGATGGCGGCCAGTGGTGCTTCCAGCCAGACCCTGCTGATTACCTGTATTGCCGGCCTGATTTCAGGCGCTAGTTCCATGGCTGCCGGCGAATATATTTCGGTCAAATCCCAGGAAGATATCGAGCAGGCTGATCTGCACATGGAATCCAGAGAACTGCGTAAAAACCCCGATCTGGAACTAAAAGAACTGACCCATATTTATACCTTGCGCGGCCTGACGCCTGAGCTAGCGCATGAAGTGGCGGTACAGCTGACCGCCAAAGATGCCCTAGCCGCCCACGCCCGCGATGAAATCGGCATTCATGAAAATACTGCCGCCAATGCGGTACAGGCGGCGGCATCCTCGGCGATTGCATTTTCTTTAGGGGCGCTGTTGCCTTTACTGACCATTGTCTTTAGTCCGGTGGAATATCTGGACCGAAGCATTGTGATTGTAGGTGTCTTATCGCTGGCCTTACTCGGTGCCCTGTCCAGCTATTTTGCCGGCACCTCCATGCTCAGAGGCAGCTTGCGGGTCACGGTCTGGGGCGTGGTGGCCATGCTATTCGCACACTGGATTGGCTCGTTGTTCCATGTCACACCTTTATAAAAAAACCGCCCAGCAAATCGGGCGGTTTTTTTACCTTAGGGCTGTGTTTACTGTAAAGCCGCTTTCAGGTTACAGCCATAATTCATGGTTTGCTGCACCTGACGATAGCTGGTATAGCGGTTTAAAATAAAATCGTAAAAATTGTCGGCATTGGCAAAATTCTGCTTTAAATTTTCCTGTTGAGCCTGGGGCAGCTGGATCTGATCAAGCAGTTCCAGATTATAATGTCCGAGACGATACATCTCGGCAAAATAGCCATTCATCATATCGCAATAGCCGGCTTTGGTCGGCTTTAAGGCGGTACTGCTGACCAGATGCTGGTTCAAGGTCATCAGATTATCGGCATCTAAAGGAAACTGCTGGGCAAAGGCAATACTTTCCAGCTGCTTAAACTGCTGAAAATCGGCTTCCAGTTGACGGTTTAAGGCACTAAAGCGCTGCTGTAGCTGCTCTGCACTGGCCACCTGGTACTGTTCAGGCTGGACCTGTACCTGCTCTGCCTCATGTGGTTCACATGCTGTCAAACCTGTTATTGTGAGCAAAACAGCCCCTACATACCCCTTCATGCTTTTACCTTTTCCACGATACAACCCGGGCATTATACTGATGAAACCGGCCGGGATGAAAGTTAGAGCGACTTTTCATTCATATAGCGCCAGTAACGTTTCGGTACATACTGAATATGCAGCTTCATGTTCTGCCGTGCCTGAATATTGACGCTGTGAAAATAATCTTTCCACAGCTGGTCATATAAAAATTCTTCAGCATCCAGCTCGATACTAAAGGCCTGACTGTGGCCACTGTCCAGCTGGAGATCCAGCTGCCGGGCATTCATCTGAACCTGATGCACATCATCCAGATCATAATAAATGCCGTAATCACGCTGTTCGTCATAAATCAGCCAGCGCTGATCTTGGTAACGCGCCTTAAAATGCCGCTCGATCAGCGGTAATACATTAAAATCTGGCCGCACCAGACTTAAGAACAGACCATCCTGACATTTTTTAAAGCGTACAAAAGCTTCCATGCGATGTTTTTCCCGGCCCACCTGCTTGGCCCACTGTGCCATGCCCAACACCGCCGGATGGCCATAATTACCATCCACCGCATGGCCGTGTTGAAAAACATAAATGCAAAAATCAAACAGATGCTGAAAGGCCTGTTCCTGCTCCGACAAAAAGCACAGATAAAACTGACGCAAGCTGCCAGGCTGGATTTTCTGTTTCAAGCCCTGCCAGACCCGCTGCCCCTGCACATCCTGTGAAGACACGACAATAAACTCATCAAACAGGCCATGCTGGGACTGCGGATTGGCGGTAATGTGTACATCAAACTCTTGAAAGCGAAATGCCCGAAACACACAGCAAAGCAAGCCGGTGAGCGTGCCATCAAAGCAGTAGGTGGCCATTAAAAAGCAAAGCCCAGTTGTGGCGAGAGCTGCTGCTGATATTTGGATTGCCCCGACTGTAAAATCTGCTGGCGAATCTGCTGCGCTGGCGGCTCTTTTTTAAATTTCGGGCTGTCGGCACAGCGAATAAAATGCTGGGCACGGTTATAGGCCACGCCCATGCGTTTTAGCTGATCTATATGAATGTGCCCAAACCGGCGCGCCTGCACAATTTTCTGCGCCGAACGCACGCCTATACCCGGCACCCGTAAAATCAACTGGTAGTCGGCACGGTTGATATCTACCGGAAAAGCCTCTGGATGACGCAGTGCCCAGCCCAATTTCGGGTCGACATCCAGGTCTAAATTGGGATGTTGATCATCCACCAGTTCATGCGCAGCAAAACCATAAAAACGCATTAACCAGTCACTTTGATAGAGCCGGTTTTCACGCAGCAACGGCGGCGCTGAACCGACAGCGGGCAAGGCCTTTTCCTGTGTATTAATTGGAATATAACCAGAAAAATAAACCCGTTTTAGCTTGAATTCTTTGTAGTGCCGATCGGCCATCATAATAATGTCTTGGTCGGTTTCATTATGTGCACCCACCACCATCTGCGTGGTTTGTCCGGCCGGAACAAACTTCGGTACCGATTTGATGATTTTCGATTCATCTTTCAGTTGAATCAGGCGATCGCGGACAATACCCAAATCCTTCTGCACTTCGGCATGACTTTTTTCCGGGGCAAACTGCTGTAGTCCGGCTTCGGTCGGCATTTCCAGATTAATACTCATCCGGTCAACATATAAACCGGCTTCGGTAATAATTTCCTGAGATGCGCCCGGGATGGTTTTTAAATGAATATATCCATTAAAGTTTTCTTCCAGCCGCAGCTTTTTCACCACCTGTAGCATTCGTTCCATGGTGTAATCGGCCGATTTAAAAATACCGGAACTTAAAAACAGCCCTTCAATATAATTGCGCCGGTAAAAATTTATGGTCAGATCGACCACTTCCTGTACGGTAAAGGCTGCGCGTTTCACATCATTGGAACGCCGCGACACGCAATAGGCACAGTCATAAATGCAAACATTGGAGAACAGGATTTTAAGCAGCGAAACACAGCGCCCATCTTCGGTATAGCTGTGACAGATGCCATTACCGGTATTGCCCAGCCCTTGGTCTTTATTTTTGCGCCGACTGCCACTCGATGAGCAGGACACATCATATTTGGCAGCATCGGCTAAAATTTGCAGTTTTTCACGGATACGTTCAGACATGCGTTTCAGCAGAAATCAGGAGATAAGCTGATTATAAAAAAGCGAAAATGTTGCGCCTAGCAAGCCGATGCGTTAGCACGACCCAGCCTGTCGCAACGAATGTAACTGCTGTGTAAGAACCGGCAGATTATTTAAAAAATAAATAATGATTATGATTTGCTAATTTTGTTCAGCTTGGGCAAAGTGTAGGAAGAATAAGGAGAAATCGCATGTCTATATTGGAACAGCTCGGCATTAAACATCCTATTTTTTTAGCGCCGATGGCCGGTGTTTCGACACCTGAACTGGCTGCCGAAGTTTCCAACCAGGGCGGCTTGGGTTCACTGGGTTTAGGGGCCAGTTCAGTGGCGTCTGCCCGAGAACAGATTTTAAAAACCCAGGACCTGACCGACTGCCCTTTTCAGGTCAATTTCTTCTGTCATCAACCCGAGCCGCTGGATGAAGCTGCTGCTCAGGTCTGGCTGGATTATTTAAGTCCGCATTTTGTCCATTATGGCGTAGCGCTGCCGATCCAGCTCAAAAATCTGTATCCTAGTTTTTTAAGCAATGATGATTATCTGAATCTGGTGCTGGAAACCCGTCCTCAGGCGGTGAGTTTTCATTTTGGTATTCCGCACGCGCATCAGATTCAGGCGCTAAAACAGGCCGGAATTATCACCATGGTCTCTGCCACCAATCTGGCCGAAGCACAAGCCATTGAAGCGGCGGGTATTGATATTATTATTGCCCAAGGCGTAGAGGCTGGCGGTCATCGTGGCCTGTTTAATGCCGCTATTGATGGCGGTATCCGCACGGTAGATTTAGTGACTTTACTGACCCAGCACTGTCAGATTCCGGTGGTTGCGGCTGGTGGAATTATGAATGGTCAACATGCACAACGTGTCATGAACCTTGGCGCAGTCGCGGTACAGCTCGGGACCGCCTTTGTGCAATGTAAATCTTCCAATGCCAATGAGGCGTATCGCAAGGCTTTATTTAGCCAGAGCTGTACCCAAATTACCGATTCAATTTCCGGCCGTCCGGCACGTGGTCTGGTCAATCAGTGGCACCGTCTGGTGGATACGCCAAACCGTCCGCCGGTACCAACCTATCCGTATACTTATGATATTGGCAAGCAGTTACATGCCGCAGCCAGCCAGCAAGGCGAACAGGGATTTGGCGCATTCTGGGCCGGTGCCAACGTGGGCCTGATTCGTGACATGGAAGCCGGTGATTTAATTAATCAACTGGTGCTGGAAATGACCAGTCACTAAGCGAGAACAATAAAAAACATCTCCGCGGAGATGTTTTTTATTGGCCTGATAGTGTCTTGAATGCTTTAACGGGTGACACGTTGCCAGGCATCTTTGGCTGCAAATTTTGCTTCTTCCCAGTTCAGACGGGAATCGCCTTTCATCTGTTCCCATTTGGTACGCAGTTCTGGCTCGGCCCGGTCAAAATCGACATTTTGTTCATATAAAGGACGGTTTTCATAGCCCAGTCGATAGGCGCCGCGATAATCACGATCATAGTCGACATCGGCATAGACACTGCGGGTTTCATTATAATATGGACGGTTCTGGTACTGATCACGCCAGTATACATCTTCTGCAGTCGGATCAATCGCATCGGCAATTTCATTACCGGCCAATCCACCCACTACACCACCGGCAATACCGCCTACTACGGCACCGACCGGTCCAGCTGCAGCACCGACGGCCGCACCGGTTGCCGCACCCCCTAATACACCGACACTAGTACCCACAGGATGATCGCCTGCTTCATTCATATCCGGGACACGATTGGTGTCCAAATCAGGACGTGCGTTGACATCGGTCGGGTCGACATTTAAACCCTGGCTTCGTTCTTGTGGTAATTCTGTTGAGGTCTTATGGCTAAATTCAGTCACAGGACGATTAGTATTGGTCATGTTGAAACTCCCTGGATCATTGTTATTAACAAGACTGGAATATCATCTTGCCAAGTGAAGACTTACCTAGCATAGAGCAAGCCAAGCTCTGCAATGTCCAAGTCCTGTCCGTGTTCAGTGAGCGTATGTTGCCCTGTGTTCAGGTCTGTAGAGATTGTAAACGG
>NZ_JAYJLP010000006.1:0-146264 GCF_051949055.1 Acinetobacter sp. Brlt_5 | reverse complement strand
ACCCGAAGGTGGCTTTTTTACATAGACCTGCTGGCCTACTTATTCTTCATCTTTTTTTGCATCGGCAGCTGGTAAATCTTTTACTGCTTCTGCAATCAGACCAAACATATAGTTACCGTAGGCATTGGTTTTGTCGTAATGGAAACGCAAACGCGGCGTAATCCGGGTCTTGATCCGACGGCTCAGCTCATGGCGTAGGAAACCGGAGGCTTTGTTAAGCACATCCAGGGTTTCCTTGTTTGCCGCTTCACTTTGCTCATCGCCAAGTTCACGACCCATTACGGTCACATACACTTCGGCATAGCCTAAATCTGGGCTGACTTTCACCGCCGAGATGGTCACCAGACCACCCAGACGTGGATCTTTCAGCTCTTGGCGGATCAGGTCGGACAACTCGCGTTGTACCGTATCTGCCATTCGCTTAAGACGCTGACTACCCGCCATTAAAGACTCCGTTTAATTAGTTGGACATCGTACACTTCAATCTTGTCTTGTACTTTGATGTCTTTATAGCCTTTGACTGCAAGACCACATTCCATACCAGCACGGACTTCTTCCACCACGTCTTTATAACGACGCAGAGATTCAAGTTCGCCCTGGAACACCACCACATCATCACGTAATACGCGAATCGGCTTGTTACGGTGTAAAGTACCTTCCAGTACCATACAGCCTGCTGCTGCACCGAACTTGCTTGAGTGGAATACTTCACGGACTTCCGCCACACCCAGAATCGTTTCACGGTGTTCTGGTGCCAGCTTGCCGCTCATCGCATCTTTCACGTCATCAATCAATTGATAGATGATCGAGTAGTAACGGATGTCGATACCGTCAGCATCGGCTTTTTGACGTGCAGTATTGTCGGCACGAACGTTAAAGCCCAGCAGTACCGCTTCTGAAGATTCAGCCAGCGTTACGTCAGATTCAGTGATCGCACCGACACCTGAACCAATCACACGGACTTTCACTTCATCCGTTGAAAGCTCGGCCAGTGCCACGTGTAATGCTTCCAGCGTACCACGTACGTCAGTTTTCAGTACCACATTCACAATCGGCACATCTTTCTTGCCCATAGACGCCATGATGTTCTCAAGACGCATTGCAGACTGACGCTCAAGACGTTTCTGACGTTCACGATCCATACGCGCATCAGCAACTTCACGCGCTTTCTTCTCGTCATTGACCACCAGTACTTCATCACCCGCCATTGGCGCTTCTGGCAGACCCAGAATTTCCACTGGAATTGATGGACCAGCAGACTTGATGCGTTTACCGTTTTCATCGGTCATGGCACGTACACGGCCATAAGATGAACCGGCAAGTACCAAGTCACCCACTTTCAGGGTACCGTTTTGAACCAGAATCGAGGTCACTGCACCACGGCCTTTATCAACACGTGCTTCAATCACCACACCTTGTGCTGCACCTTCTTCAGAGGCTTTCAATTCCATCATTTCTGCTTGAATTGAAATCAGGTCAAGTAATTCGTCAATGCCGGCACCGGTATGCGCGGAAACTTTGGCGACTGGAACATCACCGCCCCATTCTTCAGGCACGATTTCCTTGGTGGTTAATTCGTTCAGTACGCGGTCTGGATCAGCTGAATCTTTGTCCATCTTGTTGATGGCAACAATGATTGGCGTACCCGCTGCACGCGCATGGTCAATCGCTTCTGCAGTTTGTGGCATCACGCCATCATCTGCTGCAACCACCAACACCACGATATCAGTCGCTTTGGCACCACGTGAACGCATCGCGGTAAACGCGGCGTGACCCGGAGTATCTAGGAAGGTGATGATACCTTTGTCTGTTGTCACATGGTAAGCACCGATATGCTGGGTAATACCACCGGCTTCGCCTTGTGCCACTTTAGCACGGCGGATACGGTCAAGAAGCGAGGTTTTACCATGGTCAACGTGACCCATGATGGTAACAACAGGTGGACGCGTAGTTTGCTCACCACGTGCTTCTTCAGCCGCTTCCAGCAGGTTGTCTTCTGCCGCAGTTTCAGACACCAGCACCGGATTGTGGCCCATTTCTTCAACCACAAGCACCGCAGTATCCTGATCAATGGCCTGGTTTTGTGTGACCAGCTCACCCATCTTCATCAGGGTCTTGATTACTTCACGTACTTTAATTGCCATTTTCGCAGCCAAGTCAGCCACAATAATGGTTTCACCAATTTCTACATCATAAACCTGTTTTTTCACCGGTTTTTCAAAGCCATGCTTGTTGGCCTGACTGGTTTTTAAACCACGTTTATGCGAGTTGTCACGGAATGACTGTTCTTCACCACGACGGCCGCCTTTCTTCTGGCCACGGGTATCTTTGGTTCCGCCACCACGTTTGATTTCACGGTCTTCTTTGGCAAATGAATCTTCATACGCCTGACCCACCAGACCTGCGGCCAATGGAGAATCATCAATTACGCGAATGGTCGGTGCAGCATCATCAGATGAATACTTCGATGCCATTTTACGCATTTGCTCAAGGGTACGTTGCTGCGCTTCTTCAGCTGCCTTACGACGTGCAGCTTCTTCAGTCGCTTTCAACTGTGCTGCCTGTTCTTCACGGGCGCGTTTTTGCTCAGGCGTTTCAACCACTTTAACCTGGGCTTTCACCACTGGCTTGTTGGTTGATTTACGCTTCACCACCACAGCGGCTTTAGAAGTTTCCTGTTTGGCGGTTTCCTGTTTCGCAGCAGCACGCATTGCTTCTAAGGCCTGTTTGGCTTTAGATTCGCCTTTGCTGGCAGCTTCTGGCGCAGCTTTTGGCTTCGCCGGTTCACGGGCTTGCTGTTCAGCTGCTTTGGCTTCTGCTTCAGCCTGTGCTTTGGCCAAAGCTTCTGCTTTGATTTGCTCAGGGTCTGGCTTGACAAATGTATGCTTCTTGCGCACTTCTACATTAATTGTTTTCGCCTTACCTGACGTACTTGCCACTTTAGCAGTACTGGTAGTTTTACGTTTCAACGTGATTTGTCCTGCATTACCCGCATCTTGACCATGTACTTTTTTCAAGTGGGTCACGAGGGTATCTTGTTGTTCAGTGGAAATAATGTCGTCAGCTTTACGTTGCGGTAAACCTGCATCACGAACCTGCTCCAGGAGTTTCTCAACTGGACGTCCTACGCTGAGCGCTAACTCTTTAATCGTCTTGTCCGTCATACATTACCTCCTAGTTAAACCATGATTCGCGTGCTTTCATAATGAGTTGACCCGCTTTGTCAGCACCTAGACCTTCAATATCTGCGATATCGTCGGTGGCCTGGTCTGCCAAGTCATCAACGGTCACTACACCACGAGCAGCAAGCGCATAGGCGATCTCTTGTGTCATCCCTTCCATTGCCAGAAGTTCGTCACTCGGATCCTGAATATTTTCTTGCTGTTTTAACGCATCTGCCAAAGCCACTTCTTTGGCACGACTTTGCAATAATTCAACCAGCTCGGCATCAAGCTCAATTTCATCAAATGTTTCTGCTGGTACATAGGCAATCTCTTCCAGTGAAGTGAAGCCCATTTCAACCAGTGCCATCGCCAGGTCCTCTGCAATGTCCAAACGCGATACAAACATATCCAGATATTGCTGCGCTTCATTTTGCTGACGCGCGTAATATTCTTCTTCCAGCATCATGTCCAGTTTATAACCGGTCAGTTCAGATGCCAGACGTACGTTTTGACCTTGTGAACCAATGGCACGGGCCAATTGATCGCTGGTGGCAAAAATAATGTCAGCAGTACGTGCATCTTCATCAATCACGATACTCGATACATCAGCCGGCTCTAAAGCGCTGGCAATGTACTGTGCCGGATCATCTGACCACACCACCACATCAATACGCTCACCATTAAGCTCCTGCTGGACTGCCTGGATACGCGTACCACGCATACCAATACATGCACCAACCGGATCAATACGATGATCGTTGGTTTTCACTGCAATCTTAGCACGAACGCCTGGTTGACGCGCAGCCGCCTTGATTTCAATGATTTCTTCAGAAATTTCAGGAATTTCTTTTTTCATTAACGCCATCAGCATTTCAGGTTTTGCACGTGACAATAGTAACTGTGCACCACGACCTTCACGGTTGACGTTAAATAAAATGGCATTCACGCGCTGTTTTGGACGCAGAATTTCCTTTGGAATCATTTCTTCACGTGCCAGATACGCTTCGGCATTGTCACCCAAATCAATGATAAAGCCATCTTTGGTCTGCTTTTTCACTTCACCGTAAATCAGCTCGCCCACTTTGGCTTCATAAGCATCGGCAACGAGTGCACGTTCTGCTTCACGAATTTTCTGAACAATTACCTGTTTGGCAATTTGCGCCGCAATACGACCGAAATCAATTGATTCCACTTCAAGTTCGCGAATGTCACCAATTGACCACTGCGCCGGATCGACATCAGAAATCGCATCCTGACATGCTGGCATTTCATGATCTTCATCCGCCACCACTTCCCATTGACGGAAAGTACGGTAGTCACCTGTTTTACGGTCGATTTCTACACGTAAACGTGCTTCTTCCGCATTTGTGCCTTCGTAAAATTTCTTTTTCGTCGCAGCAACAAGAGCCTGCTCTAGCGCCTCAAAGATTGCTTCACGACTTACACCTTTTTCGTTACTAACCGTTTCAACGACGGTAAGAATTTCGCGTGCCATAAGTCACCTATTTTAGATTCTTATTTATTGAATTAATCTTGATAAACCAGATTGGCCTTATCGATATTGTGGCTGTCAATTTCCAGCACTTGCTGTTTTTCAACTTCAACCTGAATGGTTTCATTTTCAAGGTCAACTGCCACCAGTTTCGCCTGGAATTTACGACGGTTTTCTACCGCGCTAATCAAACGCAAGGCAATGGTCTGGCCAATATAGGCAGGAAGCTGTTCCAGCTGGAAAAACGGACGATCCCAACCTGGGGAAGACACTTCGAGTGCATATTCACCTGAGATCGGATCATGAACGTCCAAAATGGCGCCCACTTGCTGAGTCACGCGCACACAATCCTGTACGCCTACACCACGACCCTGCTCGAGTTCACCGTCTTCATTCAGGACCGGTGCGGCATTTTCATCAACCGCTTTGTCGATATAAATACGCAATAGTGAGCGTTTACCTTGTGGCAGGAATTCAATTCCCCACAAATCTACATCACAGGCTGCAACTGCGGGTGCAATCAAGTCCTGGAGTGCCTGGGTTTTATTTGATAGCTTCATTTACTCTCGTCATATGGGTGCGATTCAATGGCCTGATCTGACCACTACAGTCTCATTCAAGCTATAGTAGTAGTGAAACATGACACTTGAGTTTATGCCGTATCCGGCTCATATCGACACTACACGATAGCCAATAAAAAAGGGCGTAAATCGCCCCTATTATTACACAGAAAAACCAATGTCCACTGTGCAAAAAGGCCCACCTTGTTGTGAGCCTCTTAAGAAACTTGGTAGCGGGAGCTGGATTTGAACCAACGACCTTCGGGTTATGAGCCCGACGAGCTACCAGACTGCTCCATCCCGCATCAACGTGCAAAAATTATATACAAAATATGCGCAATTTTCAATGAAAATCGTATGTCCTGTATATGGCGTTATTTATCGCTGAAGAATGAGTAACAAGCGTCAGATTCAACCAACATGAAATATATTACTCAACCATTAAAAATGGTAGCGGGAGCTGGATTTGAACCAACGACCTTCGGGTTATGAGCCCGACGAGCTACCAGACTGCTCCATCCCGCATCAGCGTACAAATAACTCTTCTCAGCTCAAGAAACTTAAGCCGCCTTTTAAAGTTTGCATCTTTAAAAAGGATTGATTGGTAGCGGGAGCTGGATTTGAACCAACGACCTTCGGGTTATGAGCCCGACGAGCTACCAGACTGCTCCATCCCGCATCAACAGAAGTTTTGCTGCATACACCAAACTTATGTTCTGGATTATAAGTTTGGTGCGGAAGGGGGGACTTGAACCCCCACGCCCGAAAGCACTACCACCTCAAGGTAGCGTGTCTACCAATTCCACCACCACCGCAGCTGTGACGCATTCTAGTCGCATCACCGCGAAAAATAAAGGCCTAATTGCAATTATTCGCCAGTTTGAGGTGTAGTTGGTGAAGAATCAGGCAATGTTGCCGGCGCGGTTGTGGTCGCCGGAATTGAATTTAAACTGTAGGCATCGGTGGTTTGCTGTTTGGCAAATACCGCCAGGGTCAGACTGGTGATAAAGAACAAAGCCGTTAAAATTCCAGTCAAACGGGTCATAAAATTACCCGAACCAGAGGCACCAAATACGGTCGCCGCACCGCCGCCACCAAAAGAAGCACCAGCATCTGCCCCTTTGCCGTGCTGAACTAGAATCAGCACAATCATCAAGACGGCTAAAATAATATGTACTACCAGCACAAAAGTTTGCATGCTGAACTCCTAATTATTGTGTATTGGCAAAGGCCTGCGCAATTTGATGGAACGATGCCGCATTTAAAGAAGCACCGCCGACCAGCGCGCCATTAATATCTGGGCAGGCTGCTAACTCTACTGCATTTTCCGGCTTAACACTACCACCGTACAGAATAGCCATTTGCGGACCATAGCTGGTCAGCTGGGTCAGACCTTCACGAATTTTGGCATGCATGGCCTGCGCATCTTCAGGCGAAGCGGTTTTACCAGTACCAATGGCCCAGATTGGCTCATAGGCAATTACAATATTCTGCCACTGCTCTGCCTCGACCACTGCCGCAATGTCACAAATCTGCTGTAACACCACCTGCTCGGCCTGGCCACTTTCACGCTGCTGCAGGCTTTCACCGACACAGTAAATTACGGTCAGACCGGCTGCCAGTGCATTTTGAATTTTTGCATTTAGAATTTGCACATTTTCAGCAAAAATTTCACGGCGTTCTGAATGACCGACCAGTACAAAGCTAATCTGGCTGTCTTTTAATAGCTCGGCACTCACCTCACCAGTATAAGCACCTAAACCAGCAATACGTGAAACATCTTGTGCCACGGTATACACCGGACGTACCGCAGTTTTCAGCTGTTCCTGAACACTGCCCAATGCGATTGCAACTGGCGCAACCCCTAAATGACACTGTGCGGCATCAATGGCCTGCTGTTCTAATAATGTTTTAAATTCTGAAACCAGCTGTTGCGCTTCTGCTTGCACTGGGTTCATTTTCCAATTGCCAATCACCCAAGGCGTAATCGCCGAACCCGACATACAATACCTATTCAAATACCTATGTTTCAATCGCGCACATTCTACACGTAAATCGATTCAGGACAGAACAATTTGTTGCGGCATTTTTAGATTTGCAGTCTAAATAGGCCCATCTGAACATCGGCTTAACAAAAATCTTTGCCGATTAATTGCGACTGGTTCATGCTTTTAGGGGATACTTAGGTGGTGACATCATTTTCAGATATGGTATTTTTATGCAACAAAAGTATAATTTTGTGATACCAATTATAAACAAACTTTTTTGATTTTTTTTAAGGACGTTGGGGAATGTCAGTACAACAAGCAATGCCTAGATTTACAGGTTTTATTCGGCGACTGGTCGAAGAAGGGCTTGTGACGGCTGAAAATATGCAGCAAGCCATTGTCGCGGCGAAAAAAGCCGAGACCGATATTGTGCCGTATTTAATTCAGCAGTTGCAGATTTCACCGCTGACCATTGCTGAAAAAATTTCCTATGAATTTGGTGAACCGATTTTTGACTTGGCGGTGTACGATTCGCGTCTGATTGTACGTGAAGGTCTAGATGAAAAACTGTTCACCAAATACCGAATTCTGCCCATTTTCCGACGTCACAATCAGCTTTATATTGCTACCAGTAACCCAACCAATATCGAAGCTATTGATGCGATCCGCTTTAACAGCAAGCTGAATATTGAAGTGGTGATTGTTGAGCATGACAAGCTGGAACGGCTGATTGAACAGAACTTTACCGAAGACAGCACCTTTGACTTTGATGAAGACTTTGATCTGGAAGTTGGCGACAACGCTCCCGAAACACAAAAAGATGACGATGAGCCACAAGGCGATGAAGCCCCAATCGTCAAATATATTAACAAGTTACTGGTCGATGCAATCCGTATGGGCGCCTCGGATTTACACTTCGAGCCTTATGAAAAAAGCTACCGGGTCCGTTACCGGATTGACGGCGTTTTGCGCCAGATTGCCAATCCTCCGTTACAATTGGCCACACGCCTTGCCTCACGTTTAAAAGTCATGTCACAAATGGACATCTCGGAAAAACGTATTCCGCAGGATGGCCGGATCAAGCTCAAGCTGTCAAAAAACAAAGCCATCGACTTCCGTGTCAACTCATTGCCGACCCTGTTCGGGGAAAAAATTGTACTGCGTATTCTCGATCCATCTAGTGCCATGCTGGGGATTGATGCACTCGGTTATGAACCGGAGCAAAAAGAGCTGTTTATGGAGGCGCTGGACAAACCACAAGGCATGTTGCTGATTACCGGTCCGACCGGTTCTGGTAAAACCGTGTCTTTATATACCGGCTTAAATATCCTCAACCGCGAAGACACCAATATTTCTACCGCCGAAGATCCGGTGGAAATTAACCTGGAAGGCATCAATCAGGTCAACGTCAACCCGAAAGTGGGTCTGACCTTTGCCGCAGCACTAAAATCATTCCTGCGCCAGGATCCGGATATTGTCATGGTCGGTGAGATCCGTGATCTGGAAACTGCAGAAATTGCCATTAAAGCCGCACAAACCGGTCACATGGTCATGTCGACGCTGCACACCAACAGTGCACCCGAAACCCTGACCCGTTTACGCAACATGGGCGTCCCCTCATTTAACATCGCCACCTCGGTGAACCTGGTGATTGCCCAGCGTCTGGCACGTCGTCTCTGCCAGAAATGCAAGGCCCCGGTGGAGATTCCACGCCAGAGCCTCTTGGAACTCGGTTTTACCGAAGAAGATTTAAACCAGCCAGAGTTCCAGCTGTATCAGCCGGTTGGCTGCCCGGAATGTCGTGAAGGTTATAAAGGCCGTGTCGGGGTCTATGAAGTGATGAAAGTCACCCCGGAAATCTCACGCATTATTATGGAAGATGGCAATGCCTTGCAGATTGCAGCAGCCTCGGCAAAATCCGGGTTTAACAATTTACGCCGTTCAGGATTAATCAAGGTCATGCAGGGGGTCACTTCTTTACAGGAAGTGAATCGTGTGACCAGCGAATAGATGAAGCATTTAAAATAAGGATAAACACGCATGGCTGTCAAAAAAGCACAGATGATGCCCACCTTTATTTATGAAGGGATTGACCGCAAAGGGGCAAAACTTAAAGGGGAACTGCCAGCACGTAATATGGCGCTGGCCAAGGTCACGTTGCGCAAGCAAGGGATCACCATCAAAACCATCCGCCAGAAGAAGAAAAATATTCTTGAAGGCTTGATGAAGAAAAAAGTCTCGACCCTGGACATCACGATTTTTACCCGCCAGCTGGCGACCATGATGAAAGCCGGTGTACCGCTGGTGCAAAGCTTTGAAATTGTGGCTGAAGGTCTGGAAAACCCGGCCATGCGTGAAGTGGTATTGGGGATTAAAGGCGAAGTCGAAGGGGGCAATACCTTTGCTGGTGCACTGCGTAAATATCCGCAACATTTCGATAATCTGTTTTGCTCGCTGGTTGAATCGGGTGAACAGTCGGGTGCTCTAGAAACTATGCTGGACCGGGTAGCGATCTATAAAGAAAAGAGCGAATTACTCAAACAAAAAATCAAGAAAGCCATGAAATACCCGGCAACGGTGATTGTGGTGGCGGTGATTGTCACCATTATCCTGATGGTCAAAGTGGTACCGGTGTTTGAAGAACTCTTCACCTCTTTTGGTGCCGACTTACCAGCCTTCACCAAAATGGTGGTGAATATGTCGCAGTGGACCCAGAAATACTGGTTTGTGCTGATTATTGTGGTCGGCTTTGCGATTGCAGCTTTTCTGGAAGCCAAGAAACGCAGCAAGAAATTCCGTGACCTGCTGGACAAAGCCGCCCTGAGAGCACCAATTTTTGGTGATCTGGTGTATAAGGCGATTATCGCGCGTTATAGTCGTACCCTGGCCACCACCTTTGCTGCCGGTGTTCCCTTAATTGATGCACTGGAATCCACTGCCGGCGCCACCAACAACGTGGTTTATGAAGAAGCAGTAATGAAAATCCGTGAAGATGTCGCCACCGGTCAGCAGTTGCAATTTGCCATGCGGGTCACGGATAAATTCCCATCCATGGCCGTGCAGATGGTTGCGATTGGTGAAGAATCCGGTGCGCTGGATGCGATGCTGGATAAAGTCGCTACTCACTACGAAAACGAAGTCGATAACGCCGTCGATGGCTTAACCTCGATGATGGAACCACTGATTATGGCCGTTCTCGGGATTCTGGTCGGCGGTCTGGTGGTCGCGATGTATCTCCCAATCTTCCAAATGGGCTCTGTGGTTTAATGCAAGAATTCATTCATTACCTGATTCAACACCCAACTGCGCTGTATTTCGCAGTTGGGATTTTTAGTTTATGTATTGGCAGTTTTCTGAATGTGGTGATTTACCGCACGCCAAAAATGATGGAACAGGAATGGCGCAATGACTGTCAAATGCTGCTGCATCCTGAACAGGCCATCATGGATGAAAGTAAAATCAGCCTCAGTCAGCCAGCCTCGACCTGTCCGAAATGCCACAGCCCGATTCGCTGGTATCAGAATATTCCAGTAATCAGCTGGCTGCTTCTACGTGGCAAATGTGGCCAGTGCCAAAACCCGATCAGTATTCGTTATCCTTTTATTGAACTGCTGACCGCAGTGTGTGCCTTAACCGTAGTCGCGGTTTTTGGCCCGACCCTGCAAATGCTGTTTGGCCTGGTGTTGACCTATGTGTTAATTGCCCTGACCTTTATTGATTTTGACACCCAGCTGCTGCCTGACCGCTATACCCTCCCCCTGGCTGCACTCGGCTTGGGGGTGAACAGCTATGCCCTGTACACCTCCGCTAGCTCTGCCATTTGGGGATATATCATTGGCTTTTTATGTCTGTGGGTGGTGTATTACCTGTTTAAGCTGGTGACTGGCAAAGAAGGTATGGGCTATGGCGATTTTAAATTGCTGGCCGCCTTAGGTGCCTGGATGGGCCCGCTGATGCTGCCGCTGATTGTGTTGCTATCTTCTCTGGTTGGTGCAATCATTGGCATTATTTTGCTGAAAATCCGCAAAGAGAACCAGCCTTTTGCCTTTGGCCCTTATATTGCCATTGCCGGCTGGATCGCCTTTTTGTGGGGTGATGCAATCATGAAGCTTTATTTAGGTCAATAAGGACAACAGGATGACATTTGTTTTGGGTTTAACTGGCGGCATTGGCAGCGGTAAATCGGCAGCAAGTCACTGGTTTGAAACCCAAGGCATTGTGGTGGTCGATGCAGATGTGGTGGCACGTGAAGTGGTTGAGCCAGGCCAGCCGGCCCTGACCCAGATTCATCAGGCCTTTGGCGACTGGGTCCTGCTCAATGGCGAGCTCAACCGCCGTGCCTTACGCGAGCATATTTTTAAAGAACCGGCAGCACGCAAAACCCTGGAAGCGATTACCCATCCGGCCATTCGCCAGTCGATCATCCAGCAGTTACAGGCAGCCCGCAGTGCCTATGTGGTGCTGGTGTCTCCACTGTTATTTGAAAGCAACCAGCATGAACTGACCCAGCGCAACCTGTTAATTGATGCCTCTGAAGAACTGCAGATTCAACGCGCCTCACAACGCGATGGACAAAGTATCGAACAAATTCGCAAGATTATTCAGGTACAGATGTCACGCGCAGACAAACGCCAGCGGGCAGATGATATTGTGCTGAATGATGGTCATCTGGAGCATCTCTATGCCCAGCTTCAACCCTTACATCAACACTATCTGACTTTGGCGCAACAGCAGCAGTCGGTTTAAGACGGCTTGTTTTGTCGTTCGATTTGCTGGCTTAAGCTGTCTTTCCGGCCCCACCAGCGCCAAGGCTGTAACGCCCCAATGCCCATACCAAGCAGACCACAGACAATCGCCAGGCTCAATGGCTCATTCAGTAACGGTACCGCCAGAATAGCGGCAATAAACGGTGCCAAGGTCACAATACTGCCAGCCTTAAAAGCACCTAAACGCTTAATCGCTTCGACATAGCTGAGCGTGGCAATAATCACCACAAAAATTCCATGAAACAGGGTCTGGCCGATTAAATGCAGTGGTTCGGGACCACTCAGGTTTTTTGGAAAAAATAGGCAATAAATAGGCACATACACCAAAGCTGACCAGATGGCTACACTGGCCATAGAATGCCAGGCCGACAGCTTCCATTGCCGCAACAGCACCGTAAAGACGCCCCACCATAAGGCACTCAGGAAAAACAGCAGATCGCCAAAACCGAAAGCGACACCGGTTTCCTGATACATCAGCAGACTCATGGCAGCAATCGCCAGCAGCATGATCAATACGCTGATCCAGGTATGCCGGTCAAAGGGCTGTCGAAACAGCAACCAGGCCGCCAGTGCAGTACATAAGGGAATACAGCCATTCAAGAAAATCGCCGCATGCGCCGCTGGCACAAAATGAAATGCACTATAAGCCGTCAGGCAGTAACCGACACCGCCAATCATCGCCAGGATAAAGGACTGTCGGGTCCATAAAAATGCCGTATCTTTGCGATATAGCAAAACCGGCATCAGCAGGCAAAAGGCCAGCATAAAACGCAAGGCCACCAGATCCCAAGCACTAATGCCCCACAGGGCACTTAAACGGGTACTCAGGGTAAAGCCACCCCAAATACACATGGTGATGGCCAGTAACAGATAGCCTTGCTGACGCGCGTTGATCATTAAGATGGAAAGAGCGCTTAAGCCGGTTGACGCTGACGGCAGGCTTCATACAGCGCCATGCCGGTGGCCACACTAACATTCAGACTTTGCAGATTACCCATCATCGGGATATACACGGTTTGATCACACTGCGACTGGGTGATTGGGCGCAAACCGGTATCTTCGGCTCCCATCACCACACACACCGCCGTACCGGTGAAGTCAAACTTCTGGATCGGCAAGGCTTTTTCATCCAGCATGGTGCCGACCACGCGCACATTAAACTGCTCTTTGATTTGCCCCAAAGTACGGGCCAGATTGGTGACCTGAATAAATTTAACTTTCTCGGCACCACCAGCAGCCACTTTACGCGCCGTTGGGGTCAGGCTGGCTGAACGGTCACGCGGTACAATCACCGCTTCTACACCCATGGCTGCTGCCGTACGGATACAGGCGCCCAGATTATGCGGATCGGTGACCTGATCCAGAGCCAGTAATAATGGCTGCTGTGATTGTTGTAGCAACTGTTCCAAATCTTTTTCATTTAAGGTTGGATGTGGACGCACCGCGGCCACCACGCCCTGATGAAATGGCAAACCGGCCAGTTTTTCCAGGCTGTCACGACTGGCTTTTTGTACGCTAATACCAAACGGCTCTGCCAGTTCCAGAATACGCTGTAAACGCTGGTCATCACGACCTTTGAGGGTAAACAGGGTTAATACACGCTCCGGTTCAAGTTCTAACAATGACTCTACCGAATGAACGCCATAATAATATTCTGGTTTTGCCATGAATGACCTCAACGCTGTGCTGTAAATCCAAAAGAAAAATCCTGCAAAGGAAACTTTACAGGATTTCTGTGTCGGCCTAGTTTAACCGATTTGGGCTAAAAATGCTTAGCCTTCTAAATGACAAACGTAGTCCAGTACATCATCAGTTTCAATCTTAAAACGGCTGTTGCCTGGTACATAGAAGGACTGACCGGCGCGGAAAAGCTCACTTTCTTCGCTATCAGCGATTTGTACACGACATTCACCTGAAATAATTTCCATCCGTTCAGGAACATGCGTTTCGAAAGTTAAGGCTTGTTCAGTCGGTAAAATCACACCCAGCGTCTTTTTGGTGCCATCTTCAAATTGCACCGTATGACTAATGCAGAGCCCGCCAAAATAAACATTGGATTTTTTTACCACTGATACATGATCAAACTGAGCTGACATGCGTATTCTCCAGCTAACGCGTTTTTATATTTTATGATTGAGGTAGTGTAATGCTGCCTACTGAACTAATCAATCAATCTTCATCTAAGGTAAATCACTCTATTTCCTGTCGTTTCAGGCAAGTCATTTTGCCCGGCACGCGAATAAATTCACCTCATTTTTGCGAGAGTCTAAATCAACTTTCAGGCAAGTACAAATACCTTTTAATCGCAGATGAACTAAAGTTCAACGCCCCCATTGCACTCTCCGACCATCTGTATTTTCAGCCTGACAAATCCTGCGCCGAACTGGTTCAATTCGGGTTATACATCTGACTGATTTTCATCTGAATCTCTAAATATAGTGAGCACTTTTCTGCTCGTTTTCAGCTTGTCTGATAATCATAAAAAATTTGATGATTGGCAGATAAAGTTATGCAACATTCTGCCGACGCTGTATTGCAAGCACATGAAACTGGACACAGTTTTCTGTTTCAGATGAAGATAACAGCTGATCTTTCGATTGCAACAGTAGCGACTTGATCTACATGGTGGATATAGAACCTCTGCTCACAGCATGCCGCTGAATATTCTGTACCGAGAAGTTTTATTTTTCTGCAAAAATTAAGCTAGAATGATTGTGTTTTTTCAGTTGCTTAAAATAAAGGGCAATGCTTTGCACTGCCCAACCTGACACTCTTCAACTCAAACTTTTCGCAGCCTGGATGCGTTTATGCTGACACATTTAACCCTGATCAATTTTGCCTTAGCCGACCGTTTAGCCATTGATATTGAATCTGGTTTTAACGTCCTGACCGGGGAAACAGGTGCCGGAAAATCATTATTGCTGGATGCACTTTCGGCCTGTCTAGGCGAACGCACCGACACCAATTATGTTCGTTATGGCGCAGACAAGGCCGATGTCACTGCCACCTTCAGCTATCATGACGGTAGTCCAGAAGCCGAGTGGCTAAAACAGCAGGAACTGGATGATGAATCGGGCGAAATTCATTTACGCCGGGTAATTTTCGCCACCGGACGCAGCAAGGCCTGGATTAACGGCCGTCCGAGCAGTCTGTCTGAGCTCAAAGAAATTGGCCGTTTGCTGGTGCAACTGTATAGCCAGCACAGCCAGCAGCAGCTGTTAGAACCGCCTTATCCAAAACACTGGCTGGATCGTTATAGCAATTTTTATGCGCCAGCTCAGGCCGTACGCGATGCCTATAGCCAGTGGCAAAAAGATATTCGCCAGCATCAGGCGGCTTTGGATGCCCAGGCGACGCGTAAACAGCGCATCGACACACTGGAATTGCAGCTGGAAGAATTAGAAGAAGTGGTCCAGGTCGATTATGCCGATATTGAACAGGAATTTGATCGCTTAAGCCATCATGAAGCGATTATGCAGGATTGTGCCTATAGTCTGAACGGGCTGGATGAAGCAGAGCCAAACCTGAGCCAGGAACTGTCCTCGATTTTACGGCGTCTGGAAAGCCATGCCGGCCGCAGTGAACAGCTGTCAGAAATTTATACTTCCCTGCTGAATGCGCAAAGTGAAATTGAAGATGCCACCGCCAGTTTGCGTCATTTTATTGACCGGCAGAGTTTCGATCCGGAGCGGATGGAAGAACTGAATTCCAAACTGGAAATTTTCCATCGTCTGGCCCGTAAATATCGCACCCAGCCAGAATTATTGAAAACCGAATATGACAACTGGCAGGCCGAGCTGGAACAACTGCATCAGCTGGAAGATCCGGAAACCCTGGCCGAACAGGTCGAAGTGTCCTATCAGAACTTTTTGGCCAAGGCCGAACATTTAGACCAGATTCGACGTGAAGCTGCCGGACCTTTGGCCAAACAGCTGACCGAACAGGTGAAACAGCTGGCCTTACCAGAAGCACATTTTGAATTTAAATTTGAGCCTTTAGAGCAGCCATCGAGTGAAGGCTTAAGCTTTATCCAGCTGCTGTTTACAGCCAATAAAGGCATTCCAGCACAACCACTAGCGCGTGTCGCTTCGGGCGGTGAACTGTCGCGTATTGCGCTGGTGATGCAGGTCATGAATGCTGAAAAAACCGAAGCAGAAGTGCTGGTGTTTGACGAAATTGATGTCGGGATTAGTGGTGGTACTGCAGAAATTGTGGGGCGTTTACTGGCCGGTCTGGGGCAGCACGTACAAATTCTGTGTATTACCCATCAGGCGCAGGTTGCGGCTCAGTCTGACCAGCACCTGCTGGTGAAGAAACAGCAGACTGATCCGGCCAGTAGTACTATTTTAATGCTGCAAGAAGAAGAGCGGATTCTGGAACTGGCACGGATGACTGGTGGCGTCGAAATTAACGAAACCACCTTGCAGCATGCCAAGCAGTTACGTCAGCTCAAGTTTCAATCTGGCGTATAAAATCACTGAAAAACCACAAAAAATGTTTGGTGAAATAGCAATCCTCTTGTAACGTGATGATTAAGACCTATATCTATATCAGAACATACATTTTAGGAGAAAGGCTTAGGTGACCAAACAATATCTGACACATCGCTGTCTTATTGCGCCACCCGAGATAAATGATGACTTTTTTGCGAATACTGTCATTTATTTGGCGCGTCATGATGAAGACGGGGCGCAAGGCATTATTCTCAATCGTCCGGCAGGGATTCAAATTAAAGAGTTACTGAATGATCTGGATATTGAAGCCGATCATGTCCATCCACATGAAGTATTGCAAGGCGGGCCGCTGCGTCCGGAAGCCGGATTTGTGCTGCATACTGGCCAGCCAACTTGGCATTCATCCATTGCGGTTGGTGAAAATGTCTGTATTACCACTTCCAAAGATATTCTGGATGCCATTGCCCATAACGAAGGCGTAGGCCGTTACCAGATTGCCCTCGGCTATGCCAGCTGGAGTAAAAACCAGCTGGAAGAAGAAATTTCGCGTGGTGACTGGCTGATCTGCGATTCAGATATGGATCTGATTTTTAATCTGCCCTATAGCGACCGTTGGGATGCCGCCTACCGGAAAATCGGAATTGACCGCACCTGGCTTGCTTCAGAGATTGGCCATGCCTGAGTCTGCTGTACACCTGATTATGGCCTTCGATTTTGGCACCCAGAAAATGGGCATGGCGGTGGGTCAATCCCTGATTGAAAGCGCCACGCCGCTGGCCCTGTTTCCCATGAAAGATGGTATTCCAAACTGGGATGAACTGCTGAAACTGGTGAAACAGTATCAGCCAAATCTCTTTCTGGTTGGCTTGCCACTGAATATGGATGATAGCGAGTCAGAGCTGTCGACCCGGGCGCGCAAGTTTGCCCGACGTTTACGTCATCAGACCAATATTGAAACCCTGATGGTAGATGAACGTTTGACCACGCGTGAAGCCCGTGATGAACTGGATCATTATCAGGCTCAAGGACGCGGTAAAAAAATTGCCGCCGACAGTATTGCGGCCGCCCTGTTCATTGAAAGCTGGTATCGTTATCCGCAAGGCGTCCAGCCTTAAAATCTCGCTGTTGACGTCCAAATCCCCTTTCTCTTGGTTTTCAGCTCAATCCGGTCTGTTATGATAGTCAGTACCGGATTTTTTCATTGATCTTTTTTTACGTTGTAGAGTAATCACTGATGGCAATATCGAGTTTTGGCAAAATTTTGATGGTTCTGAATTTATTTTCAGTGTCACGTCCGGTGATTAATGTCGATATGATCAGTGAAGAACTGGGCCTGTCCAAACCGACCAGCTACCGCTATTTAAAAGAACTGGTTTCGGCCGAATTATTGCAGCGTTTAAGTGGGACTTCGGGCGATTACACCCTCGGCTCGAAAATTGCAGTGCTGGATTATATTTCCCGCACCACCGATCCACTGGTGCAAATCAGCATTCCGTTTATGCAGGATATTGTGCAGCGTACCGAATTTTGCTGCGTACTGACCTATCTGAATCAGGATGCCTGTATCGACCTGCATGATGAAGTATTCCAGCATATGAATCTGCTGTCCTATGGCCGCGGCTGCCCACGTCCGGTGTATATGGGTTCGTCACCGAAAATCATGCTGGCGCATTTACCAAAACAGAAAATGCTGAATTATTATCAGCGTTTTGCCGTGCAGTTCCGTCAGTCCGGTTTTGCCCAGGATGAAGCCGAGTTCATCAGCAAAATGAAAAAGATCAAAAAACAGGGCTATTACTATTCTAGTGGTGAACTGGAACCGCAACTGGCCGGCTTGTCGGTGCCGATCAGACTCTCCAATAAAACAGCACCATTCACCCTGACCTTACTGGCCTCCAAAAACCGCTTTGAATTTGTCAATGTCGAAAAGCTGATTGCCATTTTGCAGGAAAATGCCGCGCTGATTGAACAGAAAGTTGAAAGTCTGAATCCACATACCTAGATTGATCTTTATCAAAATACAGCTGTTAAGATCAGCGTGGTGAGATAAATCTCTGCCCTGCCCGGCCTTTGGATCACAACCAGCATTAGAGTGGATAAAAATAGCGAAAGGTTAAATTGATTCGCGGCGTCACCACACGGCTGGATTTGGGCAGGCTGTGCTTCCAGTAGCGCTGGGTCTGCCCACGCATCACAATTAATTGACCACTCTGTAGCAGCAGCTCGACTTTTGCTGCGCTGTGTTTGTGCTTAAAGCTAAATTTACGGGTTGCACCCAGACTTAAAGAAGCAATCACCGTTTCTGCACCCGGAGATGCGACCAGACTCGGTTCATCATCACTGTGCCAGCCCAGTCCCTGACTGCCATCTGCATATAAATTGGCTAAACAGGAATTAAATGGATGTCCCACGATCTGTTCAATCTGCTGTTTTAACTGCCACAAAGCCGGATGCCAACGCTGCGCCTGCTTCAAACTGCCCGAATAACGATACTGATAATACTCATCACCATACCAGGCAATTTTCCGCGCGGTGACATAATGTTTGCCAAATAAGGTGACTTCATCGGCTTGCCAGGCCAGCTGCTGTAAACATTGCTGCAAGTAAGCGTGACTGTCCTCAACGGACAGAATCAGCCCATAATCCTGCACGATCCCCTCATAGGGCAACAGATTCTGCCGCGGCTCGGGCGGAAACAGTTCCAGATTCATTGTGGCGTTTTCCTGCGAAGCGGAACTTCAGTTTAAACCCAAAACGGCTTCACAAATCAAAACATTCTCTGTGCTTGTGAGCCACGCCAAATCGACATAGACTGAAAAACAGGTTTTAGAATAAAAAATAATTGCTTATGAACTTATGGCAGCTCTTTCAGAAGCTCAAGCCCTTTGTGCGGCCGTATCGGCTGCTGGTGATTGCCACGCTGATTCTGACTTTAATTGGTTCTCTGACCGCACAGGTCAATGCCCTGACCCTGCAATATGCCGTCGACAGCATTAACCGGCTGGTAGAAGCCGGTCAGGGGCTGGCTGAAGGCTGGCAGATTCTGATAACCATTAGCGCCATTTTACTGGGCAAGGAAATCATTAATGCCTTTGTCCAATTCGGGCAGAAATTTTATGGTGAAAAACTGCGGATTTTTGTGTCGCAGGATTTGGCTCAAGGCATTATTGAGAAGTTCCTGACTTACCGGCTGGCGTTTTTTAATCAGGATAACAATCAGGCCGGCAAGCTGCAAACCCGGATTGACCGCGGCATTGGCTCCCTCACCCGGCTGGTACAAATCTTTTTTATTGATATTTTACCGTTATTTACCAGCGCGATTATTGCCTTAGGGCTGATGTACTGGGCCAATTTCTATGTCGGACTGGTGGCCTCGGCCATTGTGCCCATTTACTTCTGGCTGACCTATAAACAGGCCCAGAAACTTGGCAGCTGGCGCCGCAATTTACGTGATGGCCGCGAACGGAAAAGCCAGGGTATTCTGAGTATTATCAACTCGATTACCGTGATCAAATCCTTTAACCGGGAACATATCGAATCGGACAAACAGCTAAAACTGCAAAAGGAACTGACCGATAACCAGATGCATACCCGGCAGACCAGCTTCCTGTTTGATGGCCTGAAAACCTTTATTGAACAGATCGGAATTGTGCTGATTATTATCCTGACTGCCTATTTTGTGCTGGATGGCCAGATGAGTATCGGCATGATCATGTATCACGTGTTGCTGTTTAATAACGTGTCGGCACCAATCCGTTCACTGCACCGGATTTATGATGAAGTGAATGATGCCATGATCTACTCGGAAAGCTTTTTCCAGATTCTGGAGGCCGATGATGAAATTGAAGCCAGCGGTGCACAAAAACCGGTAATTCGCGGGCAATTCAATTTAAGCGGGGTCGAGTTTTATTATCCGAACGGGCATCATGCCTTAAAAAATATTGAGATGTGCATTCAGCCCAACAAGATTACCGCGCTGGTCGGCCTGTCCGGTGCAGGGAAATCGACCCTGATCAGCCTGCTGGATAAATTCTATGAACCGCAGCAGGGCAGCATTCAGTTAGATGGAGTGGATTTAAAAGACATCGACACCCAATACCTGCGTGACCATATCGGGCTGGTGCTGCAAAAAAACCATATTTTCCAGAGCAGTATTTTTGACAATATCCGCTATGGCAAAACCGATGCTTCTCAGGAAGAAGTGATACAGGCGGCCCAGAAAGCCTCGATTCATGAGCAGATTTTGCAGCTCCCGCAAGGCTATGATAGTGATGCCCTGATGCTCTCGGGCGGTCAGCAGCAGCGGATTGCACTGGCGCGGATGTTCCTGAAAAATCCACCGATTATTTTTCTGGATGAACCAACCGCCAGTCTGGATGCCATTGCCACCGAGCAGATCAAGCAGAGTCTGGATGAAATTAAACAGGGCCGTACCGTGGTGATTATCTCACACAGTCTGTCGCAGATTATTGATGCCGATTACACCTATGTCATGAAAGAAGGCGCGATTGCCGAACACGGCGAACATGACACGCTGTACCATCAGGACGGTGTCTATAAAGAAATTTTTGATGCGATGGCCAAAAGCCTGAATATTGAAAAGATTGCCCGAACCTTTGAAGATGACGCAGAAGAAGAAACCCATAGTTAAACCGCAATCCGGTTAAAGATGAAGGAATGATTCTGTATTTTTTAATCCATAAAAAAAGCTCCTGTACAGGAGCTTTTTTGCCTTAAGGCTGTTTTAAATACGGCCAGGCGGCTTTTAAATAAATAAACATCGACCACAAAGTCAGCACCACCGCAGTATAGAGTAAGGCATAACCAAGCAATTCCAGTGGCTCCCAGTTCAGCAAGAACACGGAAATCGCAATCATCTGAAATGCTGTTTTATATTTCCCGACGGTAGAGACCGCCACGCTGGTACGCGCGCCAAGTTCTGCCATCCATTCACGCAAGGCCGACACGGTAATTTCACGTGAAATAATTACAATCGCGGCAAAGGCCATGGAAATGGTCGGCTGCCATTGCACCAAGACAATCAGGGCGGCTGCCACCATCAGTTTATCCGCCACCGGATCCAGGAAACGGCCAAAGGCTGAGGTCTGGTTTAAGGTTCGTGCCAGATAGCCATCAAACCAGTCAGTGACGGCAGCAATCACAAAAATAGCGGTCAGAATCAGATGCCGGGTCATCCCTGCATCATGATCATGGATTCCCATGGCAGGCGGCCAGTAGGCCACCAATAAAAATACGGGAATTAAGGCTATACGCGCTAAAGTTAAAATATTTGGAATGTTCAGGATTCGACCTGTTGTCATAGACACCGCCAATGCTTCCCCGTTATGCACGAGCTAAATGCACATATTTTTTGAGGGTTTATCCATCGTTAATAGGCTTCACTTTATACGAAATGGCAGAAAGTGTCACTAGGCAAAGACCGTTACGGTTTGCCGCGAAATGGCAATCAGCCGGTTTTCAGCATCCCAAAGATGCGCCATTTCAGTAGAATAGCCATCTGCCGCATGCTCAGTAATCACTTTATATTTAAACCAATCATGCACTTGGTGGCGGATCGGATGCACATAAGTAATATGCCAGGTCAGCGAACTGGCCGGTGACAAGGTTTTAAATAAAGGCAGTACACCCGGTGGCCAAATGTCCATCAGTGTGACCAGATCGGCCACAGTAAAGTCGCGGTTGGCATGTTTTTCTGGCGTATAGCGGCACCAGCCACCAAAATCGGACTGCTGGCTGCCGGTACACGGATAATCGCCTTCGGCCCAGCACACCTCAAACTGCTGATAACATTCCGGCATCAGCTGATGCACCGGTAAATAGTTAAGCTGCGCTGGTGCAGGATAATCCGGCGCCACCGGTTCCTGCTGTACCTGAATAGTGGACTCACGCGCCGCGCCAAAGCTGGCCAGCAAGATGCTTTGTACCGCATCATCCTGCCATAAGCGCACTTCCAGCGTGGTCACCGACTTGCCCTGTCGCAAAATTTCTGCACTGATTCTGGCCCGGTCTTCCCGCACCGGCCCGACAAAGGTCACCGATGCACTGAGCAGACGTTTATCCGGGTCGGCAATCACCGAAAGGGCTTTCTGCATCATCAGTCCGGCCACCAGTCCGCCATAGATGGTTCGGCCCTGTAACCAGCCTGTTGGAATCTGAATCCATTCATCCTGCTCGATTGCGGCAAATACAGAACGCAGCGACATATATTTTCCTTTTTATTGAGTGCGCTTCATCTTGCAGCTTTTCAGTGTGGATGTGAATGGTCAATCGTATACTGGCCAGTGACTATTTTTGCCAATAGGTCAAATATGCCGGACTTATTCGTGCAGAATTTTATAGATGGTCCGCGCCATGACCTGCCCCAGTCCCGGTACCAGCATCAGGTCTTTTTCCGAGGCTTTTAGCACGCCCTGAATCCCGCCAAAATGGGTCAGCAAATCACGGCGGCGTTTCGGGCCCAGGCCGGGAATCACTTCCAGCACCGAACTGCCGCGTTTTTTATCACGTTTGGCCCGATGCCGGGTAATGGCAAAACGGTGTGCTTCATCCCGCACCTGCTGAATCAGATGCAGGGCTTTATGGTCTTCCGGCAGCTGGATTTTGCTGCCATCGGTAAAATGCAGGGTTTCCAGTCCAGGTTTACGCCCCTCGCCTTTGGACACGCCGACCATAAAGGCTTCCAGTCCCAGTTCCTGCATCACTTCCATCGCCATATGCAGCTGGCCTTTACCGCCATCAATCAGCAGTAAATCCGGCAGCATGGCTTTTTTATAGCGTCGGGTCAGGGCCTGACGCATTGCGGCATAGTCATCGCCTTCGGTAATGTCATTGATGGAAAACTGGCGATAATCGCGTTTGCGCGCACCGCCCGAATCAAACACCACACAAGACGCCACGGTCGCTTCGCCCATGGTGTGGGAAATATCAAAACATTCAATCCGGTCAATAGGACGCCCCACCACCTGCTCCAGCTGATGAAAACGCTCATTCAGCTCGAAGTGATTGGCCAGCTTGCCTTTAATCGCATGTTGCACGTTCATTTGTGCCAGTTCCTGCCATTCGGCCCGGGTTTCACGGACTTTGTGCTTGATCTGGACTTTCTGCTGAAACTGCTGCTGTAGCGCCTGCTCCAGCTCTTTGGCATCTGGCAGTTCCACATTGACAATCAGCTCGGCCGGTACTTCATCGGCGACCTGAAAATAGAAGTTGGCGATAAAATCGGATAACATCTGGCCCTGATCATCTCCGAGCATATCCGGGAAATAGCTTTTCCCGCCCAGCATCTTGCCATTGCGCACATGCATAATCTGCACACAGGTCACCCCAGCCTGATAGGCAATTGCCAGAATATCGGCTTCGCCTTTGACCTTATAAATGGCCTGTTGTGCCTGTACATCGCGCAGCAAGGCCATTCGGTCCCGATAAAACACCGCTTTTTCAAATTCCAGTGCTTCAGCCGCGGCTTCCATTTTGGCAATCAGTTCCTGATTCAGTTCACGGGTATCGCCCTGTAAAAAACGGATCGAGTTCTGCACATCTTCCTGGTAGGCTTCCGGTGAAATCAGCCCGACACAAGGCGCCGAACAGCGTTTGATCTGATATTGCAGGCAGGGACGTTTGCGCTGGGAAAAATAGCTGTTTTCGCACTGGCGCACATTAAACAGCTTTTGCAGCACGATTAAAGTATCGCGGGCGTTGTAGGCACTTGGATAAGGCCCGAAAAATTTACCGACCTGATGCTTGCCTTTGCCACGGCCACTGGCAATCCGCGGATAAGGCTTGTCACTGGAGACAAAAATATAGACATAAGATTTGTCATCGCGCAGCATGATGTTATACGGCGGCCGATGCAGCTTGATCAGGTTCTGTTCCAGCAGCAAGGCTTCGGTTTCAGAGCGTACCACCAGCGTTTCAATATCATAAATCCGCGCCACCAGCGCCTGGGTTTTCGGATGTTCGATGGTTTTTACGAAATAGCTGGACACGCGATTTTTAAGATTCTTGGCCTTGCCCACATATAACAGTTCCCCATCTTTACCCAGCATGCGGTAAATACCGGGCAAGGTGGTCATATTGGCCAGAATTTTGACAATATGTTCGCGTGCGTTTTCGTTCACATTCAGCCTATTTATCGATCTCGTCTGCTCTAGCATGATGTGATGGTGATTCTGCTATTTTCAAGCATTGCCGCGCAAGCATGCCGGCAGAAATGACATGATTGCTACAAAGTCTTAGTGCCACAGACAAATTTTGCTATGCTGAACAGCTTGTCCCGCTCAGGATTCAGTTTATGCACACCGCCCACTCTGCCATGCATATTATTCAGCCGACCACCTCAACACATGCGACATCGGAAAAAGACCGCCTGATTGGCAAACCGCGCTTTCATTTTGAACCGCGTGAAGTGATGCAGCTGCTCAGAACCCGGATTATTGGACAGGACACAGCCTTAACTGAAATTGAAAAAATGCTGCATGTGGTCAAGGCAGATTTTTCCAGCCCGGAACGTCCGCTGTCGGTGACTCTAATGCTGGGGCCAACTGGCGTCGGTAAAACTGAAACTGTCCGGCTGATCAGTGAAGCGATTTATGGCCGCCCGGATGCTTTTTGCCGGATTGATATGAACACGCTGGCACAGGAACATTATGCAGCAGCACTCACTGGTGCACCGCCGGGCTATGTTGGCTCCAAAGAAGGCCATAGCCTGTTTGATGAAACTGCGATTGCAGGCAGTCACACCCGCCCCGGCATTGTGCTGTTTGATGAACTGGAAAAAGCCTCGACTGAAGTACTGCGCGGGCTAATGAATGTGCTGGACACCGGCAAACTGACCCTGACTTCTGGCACCAAAACCATCGACTTTCGCAATTGCATGATTTTCATGACCAGTAATGTCGGTGCTCAAGCTGCACAGCAATATCTGGACAAGCTGAATCTGTTCCCGAAAAAAATGCAGGACCTCTGTCTAAAACGTCTGCCGGCCAGACAGATTATTGAAAAGGTGATGCAGCGCCGTTTTGATCCGGAATTTCTCAACCGGATTGACCGGACCCTGCATTATGCGCCGGTCCAGGAAAATGCCCTGCCGCAACTGGTCGAGATTGAACTGGAAAAACTGAACAAACGCCTGCAGCATCAGAAGCGTCAGGTACAGCTGACCGATGCCGCCAAGGCTTATTTTTATCAAGGACATGATATTCGCTATGGCGCCCGGCATTTGGGCCGCCGCATGCGCACCGAACTGGAACCGATTCTGGCGCTGTATTTCCTCAGTCATCCAGAGCAGCTTAGTCTATGTCTGGACTGTCAGGATCAGCAGCTGTTGATTCAGCCGGACCCAGCGACCAGCACTGAATCAGGACGATAAAGGCTGTTTAATCGCGGCGCAGAATTGCTCCGGATGCCGCGGCGACACCAGCACAAACTTGTTCACGCCATCTTGCTGATAGTCAATCTTTAAGCGTTTTAAGGACATGGCCGGAGATGCCACCGAGTTATTGGTCGGTGATACTTTTTGAATCTGCGCCAATGGGATGCGCCAGCTTAAAAACAGGCAGCGGATGGTCAGGCAGTCTTCGCTCACACGATAGCGGGTATTCCACACCGGCCACCAGATCACCACAATGGTCAGCAGATACACCGCGGTATGCACCGGATACGCTTGCATGGTGCCTTTGGCCTGCATGGTCAGTAACAATTGCACCAGCAGCCCGGTCATACAGATCAGAAAGGCCAGCACCCACCAGTCAATTTTGGAACGAAATTTCTGCATTATTTTCCCCTTTACTGTCTGTATCTTACACAAAATTTATGGGGGCTGCTGTATTGGGCCGTGCAGAAAAAAAACGCCCATGTGGGCGTTTTGGTTGGAGTGCAAAAGATCAGCATGTCATCTTAAAACAGATAAGGCCGGATAAAAATCAGGAAGAATAGCCCCAGCATCAGCACCCATTTTAAAATGTAATATAGGGTCCGGTTTCTGGCTTTCAGGGCCTTGGCTTGAATCCGGATCTGATAAACATAGGCAAAGACTTTATTCAGGCCGCCGGTACGATCGCCGACTTCATTGGGCGAGCTGGCCGCCGTCATCACCTTTTTACCAAACCAGTGATTAAACTTTTGCATCCAACGGGTAGTTAACGGCCGCTCGACATCGGCAAAGAAAATAATCCGGTTCTGCGTAGTGCCGTTTTCAGCATAGTGAATATAGGTTTCATCAAATACCACACTTTCACCATCACGCCATGAATAGCGCTGGCCATCGACATCAATAAAGCAGCGCTCATCATTCGGGGTCATTAAGCCCAAATGATAACGCAGCGAACCGGCATAAGGATCGCGATGCCGGACCAGGCGGCTGTCTGGTGCCAGTTCGGTAAACATTGCCGCTTTAATACTTGGCAAGGTTTTTAATAAAGCCGTGGTTTTCGGGCACAGCTCGGCCGCAGAAGGATGCGCGGTGTCATACCATTTCAGGTAAAAGCGTTTCCAGCCGGTTTTAAAGAAAGAGTTAAACCCCAGATCATCATATTTGCTGGAGGCCTTGATGCCGCCTTGTTCATACAGCGCTTTGGCCTCATCGCGAATCATCTCCCAATGTTCATCCAGCACTTTTAAATCCTGAAAATGCTGGGTGTCGATGTAGGGCTGATTCGGTACGCGTGAAAAACGGTACATCAGAAAATTAATCGGGGCGAACAGGGTCGAATGGTCAAAGAACTGACGATAAAACGAATGCCGAACTTTGCCGCGTTGCTGGATATAAAACGCTGAAATGACAAAGATGGCCAGAATAATCCACTTAAGCATAGCAACATCCGGGAAATTGCCGCCCTGTACAGGGACGACAGACAAGCCAAAATATCGGCGAGTATAACAAATTTAGCTAGGCCAATCAGCCAGGCGTTTAAGACACAGCGTTGCAAAACTGGCGCTGTTCAGGTGCTTGCAATGCCCTGTCCATTCACACAAATTGACTTTTTTGACCAAAACACCACAACTCCGGCATGGGCAGTAGCAGCTTTTTCCGTTATAAACAGAAGGCAACCGCGCCAAAAAAGTAAAACTGAAACAAGTACTTCATCTGCTTTTAAGCGAAATAAGCAGGAGAAGAAAGGGAACAAGACCTTGATTGGGCATAGAAAAATTGATGACCCTTGCGTCACGGCTTGATACAACTTGTTATGTTCTTTTTCGATATAGTTATCGTAAGATTAGCGAGGCATAGAAGTGTGCGGGAAATGCACACTCGCTTCACAACATCAACTTAGAAATCCTCCAAAATAAAGGAGATCAGGCATGATCCACGCTGGCAATGCCATTACCGTCCAAATGCTTTCGGACGGAATTGCAGAATTCCGCTTTGACTTACAAGGTGAGTCGGTCAACAAATTTAACCGTGCAACGATTGAAGATTTTAAAGCTGCAATTGACGCTGTCAAAGCCAATAGTGAAATTAAAGGCTTGGTGGTCACTTCAGGCAAATCGACCTTCATCGTGGGTGCAGATATCACTGAGTTTGGTGAAAACTTCGCACAAGGCGAACAAGCAATTGTGGAATGGGCGTTGCCTGTTCACGACATCTTCAACAGCTTTGAAGATCTAGATATTCCTAAAGTCGCTGCCATTAATGGTATGGCGCTGGGTGGCGGTTTTGAAATGTGTCTGGTCTGTGACTACCGTGTCATGTCCGAACAGGCGCAAGTCGGCCTGCCAGAAATCAAGCTGGGAATCTTCCCAGGCTTTGGTGGTACGGTTCGTTTAAGCCGCGTTATTGGTATCGACAATGCGGTTGAATGGATGGCAATGGCCAATCCGAAAAAACCGGCTGCAGCATTAAAAGATGGTGCAGTAGATGCCGTTGTTGCCGCGGACAAACTGACTGAAGCCGCAGTTGATCTGGCTAAACAGGCAGCAGCTGGCCGTCTGGACTGGAAAGCAAAACGCCAAGAAAAATTAGACCCTGTAAAATTGAACCCACTTGAACAAATGATGGCGTTCAACACAGCCAAAGGTGCGGTATTAGCCAAAGCGAATCCTGCACAATACCCAGCACCAAAACTCATGCTGGATTCTTTACAAGCAGGTGCAAGCTTGCCACGTAATGACGCGCTCAAAGCTGAAGCTGAAGGCTTTGCTAAAGCTGCTGTAACGCCTCAAGCAGGTGCGTTGATTGGTTTGTTTATCAACGACCAAGTGGTGAAAAAGACCTCGAAAAAATATGAAAAAGGTGCACATCCTGTGAACCAAGCGGCTGTACTCGGCGCGGGTATCATGGGTGGTGGTATTGCTTACCAAGCGGCAAGCAAAGGCACACCAATTATCATGAAAGACATCGGCAATCCACAATTAGCATTGGGGATGTCTGAAGCAAACAAATTGCTGACCAAGCAAGTTGAACGTAAAAAAATGACACCTGCCAAAATGGGTGAAACTTTGGCGCGTATCCGCCCAACTTTAAGCTATGACGAGTTTAAAGAAGTAGATATCGTGATTGAAGCTGTGACTGAAAATCCAAAAGTCAAAGGCATTGTGTTGGCTGAAACTGAGAAAAATGTTCGTGACAACACGATCATTGCTTCAAATACTTCAACCATTTCGATTACACGTTTGGCTGAAAACCTACAACGTCCAGAAAACTTTGTCGGCATGCACTTCTTTAACCCAGTGCACATGATGCCATTGGTAGAAGTGATTCGTGGTGAAAAAACTTCACCTGAAGCAATTGCGACCACTGTGGTTCTTGCTCAGAAAATGGGTAAAACACCAATTGTTGTGAACGACTGCCCAGGCTTCTTGGTGAACCGCGTATTGTTCCCTTACTTTGGTGCATTCGACTTGTTACTGAAAGATGGTGCAGACTTCCAGCAAGTCGACAAAGTCATGGAAAAATTCGGCTGGCCAATGGGTCCTGCATACTTAATTGACGTTGTCGGTATCGACACGGGCGTTCATGGTGCAGAAGTTATGGCAGAAGGTTTCCCTGACCGCATGAAGCCAGACTTTAAAGGCTCAATCCAAGTCATGTACGAAAACAAACGTCTTGGTCAAAAAAATGACGTAGGTTTCTACAAATATGAATTGGATCGCAAAGGCAAAAAAGCCAAAGTAGTTGATCCAACTGCATACGAGCTTGTGGCATCTGTGGCAACATCTGAAAAACGCGAATTTGATGCACAAGAAATCATTGACCGTATGATGCTAGCGTTCTGTAACGAAACTGTTCGTTGCTTAGAAGACAACATTGTGGCTACACCATCTGAAGCAGATATGGCCATGATTATGGGTGTAGGTTTCCCTCCATTCCGTGGTGGCCCATGCCGTTACATCGACCAAACAGGTGTTGCTGAATACGTTGCGCTTTGCGACAAGTATGCACACTTAGGAAAAGCTTATGAAGCGCCACAAATGTTGCGTGACATGGCTGAAAACAACAAGAAATTCTACGGTTAAGGAGCGACGTGAATGGCTACTTTAAATCCACGTGACGTTGTGATTGTTGATGGCGTACGTACTGCCATGGGCAAAAGCAAAAACGGTATGTTCCGCAATGTACGTGCTGACGGCATGTCTGCGGAGCTGGTTCGCGCTTTAGTTGCTCGTAACCAATTTGATGTCAACGAAGTTGAAGATGTAATCTGGGGCTGTGTCAACCAGACTCTGGAACAGGGCATGAACATTGGCCGTAACATTGCCTTACTGGCTGAACTGCCAAAAACTGTAGCGGGTCAAACCGTGAACCGTTTATGTGGTTCATCGATGCAGGCGATTCATACTGCAGCGGCGCAAATTGCCACCAGCCAGGGTGATATTTTCATTATTGGTGGTGTTGAGCATATGGGCCATGTGGGTATGATGCACGGCATCGACCTGAACCCTGAAGCCTCTAAATACTATGCCAAAGCATCTAATATGATGGGCTTAACAGCGGAAATGCTGGGTCGTATGAACGGTATTTCGCGTGAAGAGCAAGATGCCTTTGGTGTGGAATCACATCGTCGTGCATGGGCTGCAACACAAGAAGGTCGTTTTAAAAACGAAATCATTGGCATTGAAGGTCATGACGCAAACGGCTTTAAACAGCTATGCGACATCGACGAGGTGATTCGTCCAGATGCCAACCTTGAGGCGTTCCAAGCTTTACGTCCTGTATTTGACCCGAAAGGCGGTACAGTCACTGCGGCAACATCTTCAGCATTGTCTGATGGTGCATCTGCGATGCTGCTTATGTCTGCTGAACGTGCACAAGCTTTAGGTTTGAAACCACGTGCCGTGATTCGTTCAATGGCGGTTGCCGGCTGTGATGCGGCGATTATGGGTTATGGTCCAGTACCAGCAACGCAAAAAGCCCTGAAACGCGCTGGCTTGTCGATTGCTGACATTCAAACCTTCGAGCTGAATGAAGCATTTGCTGCACAAGGTCTGTCTGTACTGAAAGGCTTGGGTATTTATGACCAGCAAGACCGCGTTAACCTGAACGGTGGTGCAATTGCATTGGGTCACCCATTGGGTTGTTCGGGTGCACGTATCACCACCACATTGCTGAACGTGATGGAACAACAAGATACCCAAATTGGTCTTGCGACCATGTGTATCGGTCTTGGTCAAGGTATCGCGACCATTATCGAGCGTGTTTAATCTTTAAATACCAAGATAAAAAACCCCGCTTAATGCGGGGTTTTTTAATCTGAACCTTTTGTTTTAATTTCTAACTCGAATTGTGACTTATTGGTATCAGATGTATTAATAGGATTATCATGAATTAATCCTCCACAAACTACTGCAACAATAGTAAGAATTATCAATGTCATCCAACGGAGCACATAATAATTTCTTGTCTCGACTTTACTATTTAATGAAGATATCCAAGAAGTTAATAAAATAATAAGTAGGCTAAAGGACAACAATAGAATAGAGGTTACAAATACTAAAACTAATAAATTTCCATTATTCTGTAATAATTCAACAGTTGCTCTTATTAAACTCATTCCTCCAAATAAAGCCACAATAATAGATGCAAAAATACCTAGGATAGTGACAAATTGGGTTGTCATATTTTTACTGGTATTTTCAGCTTCACTCCTAGCTAGTTTAGCTTGTTCTAATGCATGATTTGACGCATTTGATGCATTATCAGCGTTGATAAGTGCAGTGCTAACTTTTTCCGCAATAGCATTTGCACTTTGAACTGCTATAGCAGAGGTCTCAGAAGCTTTTTTTGCATCCTCTAGAGCATCTTGGACCTGAATAGTGGCCTGATTAGCACTACCTAGCGCATCTTCTGCTCTCTCTGAGGCTTCTCCTACTTTGGTTAAAATTGATTGAGAGTTCTTTAATGCCTCATTAGCTGCTTCTTTTGCTTGATTTGAGATTTCTGTAGCTTTATTAGCTGTCTTCAAAATAAAATTTTTCTGTATAACAGCAAGACTAATATGGCCAACAAATTTCCTATAACAAGCTTTTATATGCTTAATACAAGTATCTTGAGAAGTTTCTTCTCCTCTCCTTGTTGTCCCATCCATTATTTTAATTAAATTTGAAGGAACCCCTGAAATACGTAAATTTTTTTCTATTCTCTCTTCTATCATAGTTTTTAATTCATCTAGCTCACTCTTTTTAAAAGAATATTCTTCATTAAAAACTATCTCAGTAATTCGGTCATATGCTAGCTCGTAAAAAGTTTCACCAGCTTCACTAACTAAATATGCAGGAACTTCTTGAATAAAATACGCAGCACACGCACTAATTAGCCGTCTATTACTTAAAGTATCAGACGGCGCTAAGTGACTTTTTATAAGCTTTTCTAAACTCATATAATTTTTGTAGCTGAACGTAACTCCTCTATAGAATAAGTCAGCCCTCGTCCCCCACTTTTAATAATTGATTCATAATTTGACCATGCTGGTTCTTGATGAGTCATTTCCACAAGCTCAAAAGCATCTTTATTTATTAGTTTAGATATAACATTTTGTGCCAGAGATATAATAGATGGATTATTACCCTCAAAATTTTCTTTATCAAACTCTTTAATTATAAAATCAGTATCTTCATCTTCTACTAAAGAGAACTCAATTTCTGTACTTGGCATTGTAATAGCCCGTCCACCATAAGTTTTAAATTCATTGTACACACTCGGTAAAACTGGTCCAAACTGCCACTTCTCAATTTTCTCATTATCTGTAAAAAATTCACAAGCATCAGTATTGTTCGCGAAATAAGTCGCGACAATGTAATATAAAATTTTTTGAAGTTTAAGATGAGTAATTGGGTACTGTGGGTATTTCTCAATTGCTTCACATATGATGTAGTTTGCTAGATTTAGTGCTTTCATTTCTTACCTCCACTCATACCCCCAACTTATAAGTTAATTCCTCAAAATTGGTCGGAGTATTATCCCTGTTTTTTTATTTTTATAAAGTAAAAAGTATATTCTTTAACCTTTTATTTAACATCATACGACACAAGTTGTCACTAATTTTTCTCTCGGTTAAACAGCTTAAACGCCCCATGTGCTACATCGGGCGTTTTTAAATTGCATCTCAATCACGACTGAAACAAGCTTCAGCTCATCGCCTTAATGTTCCGGCTTGGCCACTGTGGTTAACACTGGCTCAACCACTGTCTTTTTACCAAAATGAAGATGGTTAAACAGGATATTCAGGAAAATCGCCATCACACAGGTCGAGCTAATGCCCGAATGGAACAGGGTTTTAAACCAGGTCGGAAACTGGGCATAGAAAGAATGATCAATAATTGGAATCATCCCGGCGGCTAAAGACGTTGCCACAATAATCAGATTCTTCTGGTCGCTATAGTCCAGTTTAGATAAAGTACGAATCCCGCTGGCCGCCACTGTACCAAATAGGACCAGACCAGCGCCGCCTAATACCGGCGTAGGAATGGAAGCAATAATACGGCCCATAATCGGCAGCAAGCCCAAGATCACCAGAATCAAGCCACCGGCAGCTACCACAAAACGGCTTTTCACACCGGTAATCGCCACCAACCCCACATTCTGAGCAAAGGCACTTTGCATAAAGGTGCCAAAGAAGGGCGCTACTGCTGAGGAAATCATATCGGCGCGCAAGCCATTGGCAATACGCTTGTCATCGACTTTGGCACCGACAATATCTCCCACTGCAATAATATCGGCCGTGGTTTCAGTTAACACCACCACCATCACAATGGTCATGGCCAGAATTGCAGACAGATGAAAAGTCGGTGCGCCAAAAGCCAAAAAGTCAGGAAAGGCAAACCAGGCACCCTCACCCACTTTGGAAAAATCGCCAAAACCCAAGACATAGGCCAGAATCGAACCGATCAGAATCGCCAGTAAAATTCCGGTACGGCGAATGGTTTCAGAACCAAAACGGCTTAAAAGCAGCAAAATCCCCAGGGTCATGGCGGCCAGACCAATATTCTGCATAGAACCCCAGTCAGGTGCATTGCTATTGCCACCCATAATCCAGCGCACGGCCACCGGCAATAAAGACAGGCCGATGATGGTAATCACACAGCCAGTCACCACCGGTGGAAAGAAACGGATAATCTTGGCAAAAAACGGTGCCAGCAATAACCCGATTAAGGAGGAGGCAATCACCGCGCCCAGAATGGCATTAAAACCGCCACCCGTGGTGGCAATACCCACCATGGTGGCTACACCGGCAAAAGACACGCCTTGCACCAGTGGCAAGCGTGCCCCGAAATATTTCACCCCCAAGGTCTGTAACAAAGTCGCCAGTCCGCCCATAAATAATGAGGCAGTAATCAAAATCCCGATTTGCGCAGCAGTTAAACCGGCCGCTGTGCCAACAATCAATGGCGGCGCCACAATACCGCCATACATGGTTAATACATGCTGTAAGCCATAAGTCAGGCTTTTTCCTGTCCCTAAAAATTCATCTTCGGGCGAAATATTCTGTTTGCTCGTTGTCATATGTAGCCCCACGCCGCAGCCTAGTGATGCTTTTCTCTGAAGCCATCCTTAAAAATATACTGGCCCTTGCCTGCATGTTGCAGACAAGCGCGATTCCTGCGGGATTGGAGCAATTACTATGCCATTTTAAAAAATCTGCCGGATTTTGCTGGTAAATCGGCACCAACATGAGGATGAGATGAACTAGTTAAAGACAGGAAAAAATAGAGAGATACTTTCTAAAATTTCAAAACTTTATCAATTACTTAGACCAATTTTTTTTATTCATAATTTTATTTTTCTACTCTGTTTAAGTAGATCACGCACGATGCTGTCCATTTATATAACTTGTAGCCATCCACACCCTGAAAAAGCGCTAGAGACTGTACAGTCACAGTGCATTTTCATAGCCATCTCGGCCAGCAGCAGCACTAAAATATATCCTGAGCCCGTGACTCTATGATCATTAAGGATACACCTTACATCTACCGATACTGCCCCATCACGGTATTGGGGCAGTATTAAGCTTTGGCTTAAAACAGGTGCAAGAAGTTGAGCTATTGCTTATAGCTTTTCAGCCAATGCCTGCTGATGCGCCTGGGTAATGTCCTGCATTTGCTGATTCAGCTTGAGCATGTCCTGATAGGCCTGATTAAACTGTTTCAGGCCTGCATCTTCATAGAACATAAACAGGTTGTTTTTCATTTCCCAGCGATTATTTTTTAGAATCCCAAGCAGCACATAGGCCTGACTCAGGCTCTGTTTTTCCAGCTCAAACAGCACCATGCCTTCATCATTCTGGCGGCTTTCCAGCAGAGATTCACTTAACTGACGGCGCAGGTGCGATTTAATCGGTAATTCTTCAATTTGGGCCAGCGCCTGTGCTTCATGTTCAGTCAGATGCTCCTGATACAGCTCCATCATGGCCTTGACCTGTGACAGCATCGCTTCAGTTTCAGTATAGTCCTGTTTTTTATCTTCATTCAGGCGTTTAAGATCCAGAAACTGATCCCATTGCAGCGCTTTCAGTTCGCGTAAATAGCTATTACGCGCTTCGGCACTTTGCACCAGATGACTAATCACAAATTCAGCCATCAGGGCATAATCACCACTTAAACGCGGATCGGACGGATCAACCTGAATCGGGGTCGACCAATCCTGCGCCTGTAGATAAATCTGCTCGGCCTTGTCATACAGCACGTTCTGATATTCATGTAATTGGGTCAGTTCTTTTTGTTGTGCCTGATATTGATAAAACATCAATCCAAACACGGCACAGGTCACGAGGACGATGATCCACACTATACGTCGCATATCCTGTCCTCTTGTTGTAGTTCTCGTTATCATAACGCTTTGTTGCTGTATCGCCCGTTTTTTAGACAAAATTATTCAACAAAGCACACAAAAGATCAAACAATAAAAATGACTTAAGTGATTTATTTTATTAAGCTAATTTTTTATTGTTTAGCTCATTTTGGAAAAATATAAAGTGATGAGGATGAAAAATACGGTTTGCTGGCGGCAAAGTACCCATCTCGGCTTTAATTCAGGCAAATCATCCCCATCAATAGTTGAAAACAAGGCAAAGAGAATATTCATGCGTGTAGATATCTGGTCCGATGTGGTCTGCCCTTTCTGTTATATCGGCAAAAAACGTCTTGAAGCCGCGGCAGCACAGGTCGGCGTAGAACTTGAGGTGCACTGGCACAGTTTCCAGCTTGACCCCGACGCACCGGAACGTCAGGAAATTTCCAACTCTGAACGTCTGGCGCAAAAATATGGCCGTACCTTGGCAGAAGTAGAAGACATGCAGCGCAATATTGCCAGCATGGCTGCTGAAGAAGGTATCCAATTTAACTGGGAACAGGCCAATTCCGGCAATACCTTAAATGCCCACCGCCTGATTCATCTGGCGCAAAGCAAAGGCTTGGGCAATGAAGCCAAGGAAGCCTTTTTCTACAGCTATATGACCCAAGGTCTAGCCATTGGCGAACGCGAAACGCTGGAAGATGTCGCTGCGCGTATCGGTTTAAACCCGGTGGAAGTCGATGATGTGCTCGATTCTGATGCCTATGCCGATTTTGTGAAATTTGATCAGGATGTAGCGCGTGATCAGCTTAAAGTGACTGGCGTCCCATTTTTTGTATTTGACCAGCGCGTCGCTTTAGCCGGTGCACAGCCACGGGAAGTGTTTGAACAGGTGCTGAAAAAAGCTTTGGAAACACCTGCAGACAACGGCGCGCAATGTCAGGATGACCAGTGCGATGTACCGGAACAATAAGCAGTTGTATCTTTAAGCATCGCTGCCATAAAAAAATCCCCTTACGGGGATTTTTTCTATGTGCCTTATTCCACCAGGAAACTGATTTTTAAATTGACCCGATACTCGGTAATCTTATTGTCCTTAATCACCACTTTCTGTTCATTAATCCAGGCACCCTGCAGGTTTTTGACTGTTTCACCGACTTTGGCAATGCCGCTTTGAATGGCATCTTCAAAACTTTTATTACTGCTGGCATTCACTTCTACTACTTTTGCAATCGCCATGATTGATCCCTCAGTGTTGGTATAAACGTTCATCTTAGAATAAAAAATAGACAATAAAAGAGCGCTTAACCATACCGCGTCAAAAACTTACATCTCTATACAGATCAAGGGATTTGTACAGAGATGACGCATGGATGGGGCAAAAAATCTGGAGATTTTTTCATCTTAAAACAGGATGATCTCGTTCTTGTAAAAATCATCATTAATTTAAATCTTGTAGCTAAATGATTAGAGCAATTATTCTAATTTATTGTTTTTAAATGTTATTTTTTAACAAAAAGTCTTAAACTTGCCGATATGATCATTTTCTCTCAATCACAACGCGCTATCATAGCTGTTGTTTGAATACACTCTCTCACGATGACTTTTCTCCCAAGTCATCCTTTTTTGTGAAGGTAAGATTGATGAACTTTTTAAAAGCGCTTGGCCTGTTTATGGTCACCCTGTATGCAGCCAATGTATCAGCAGAAATGGTTTATGTACCAAGCTTCCCGACTGAAAAAGCCCACACTGAAACCGTGAGCAACGATCAGCCTGTAAGCGCTGAACAGAACAAAGAAGCTTAAGCACTTCTTTAAATACAAGCAGACCTCAGGTCTGCTTTTTTTATTGCGGGTTAGAACAATTCTGCGGCTGACACCTGATCCGACCGGACAATTTGAGACTGACATTTTTTGTCAATTCGGCAGCATGATCTGTTTATTCTCTGATTTAACTGAAATTTATCTAAAAAATTTTTTAATATTTCTTATATTGAAATCCCAATTTCTGTCATAAATGCCTAAAAATCCACAAAAGCTGACATTTTTTTTCATGTAATTTTTAGTGAAATACCTATAATCAAAGTGATCCAAAACAATTATTTAAGTACAGGTTGATGAGAGAGCAATGCACGAACTTCAAGCCCTGATTCAGAGAAAAATTTCTCCACAAGAGATTAATGTAGAAAATCTGGTGGCGCTGGCGGAACATTATTCACAGCCGCATTCTGCCGAATACAAATTGGTTGAACTGGCCCTGAATATTGTCCTGGCCAGTTATCTGGAAAAAGCACAACAACTGGTTTAAGTTTCCACCATGAATACTTTAGAAAAATCCCGGCTGATTAAAGAACTGCATGACCTGACGGGCGCACTGGAGCGTCGTTCCTTGAGTCTGTATGAAACCGCCAAGGCCAAAAGCCGGATTAAAAGTATTTTTGTTGAATGCGACCAGCCACTGTTTAAAAAACAGATTCTGGCCTATAAGGCACAGGTGCAGCCGGAACGTTCTGCCGAAGAATTTGCGCGCGACACCATTTATGCATGTTCTTTTCGGGGGGTGTTTCAGCAGGTTGAGGCTCTAGAACAAGCTTTATATACCCAGCCCGATTCAGGTTGGGCTATCTTGTATCAGCCCGCCTCCGGCTGGCAAATCTGGCTGATTCCGGCACCCGCACGTACTGCCCTGCTCAGTGACTGGGGCAATCTGGAACAGGTCTATCGCTGGATGTTGCAACAGCAGCATCAGTATCGCAGTCTGCACACCGATCTGGAATTACTTAACCAGCAAAACTATGCCGCAACGCAGGCCTTTCAGCATACCGTCGCAGCACGTTCATCTGTAGCGATAGAACCTGAAGAAGCAGCTCAGCAGTTCAAGCCTACCAAAGCCGCACCTGTTCAGCCTGAACAGCAAGCAGATTCCGTACCCGAAGCAGAGTCTAGCGCCCGTCATCTGCTGCTCAATCAGCTCAGCTGCCCGATTTCCGAATTACCCCTGGACCATCTGCCGGCGGAAAAACTGTGCCGGGTATTTTTACCAGCCCGGCCTGAAGTGATGCAGTATGCCGATGTGCTGGTTCATGATGCAGAGCAAGCGGCTCTGCTCAAGCGCCCCGGTTATGTGGCCGAGCAGATCAATGCCCAAGGTCGTTTTATTAAATATCTGGTCTTGTTTGGCGCCTTGGATGCCATGCAAGCCACCCGTTTTGCCCACGCCTTTAGCCAGCAGCATGAACATGAAATTGCCGCAATTCGTGAAATAGACAGCGCTGTACTGGAAAGCCAGCTGTTTGCGCTGGACAGTCTGTTTCAGTGCTATCAACATGCCGAGCAGATGATCTGGCACAAAGAAGATTATTATCCGTTTATTCCGCTGCACCTGATTCATACCCAGAAATTTATCCAGTTTGAGGAAACAGCAGCCACGCTGGCCACCCCGCTGATTTTATTAAAAGAGCGACAAAAAATTCGCCTGATTCATGGCCAGCAGCGTTTACAACTGGCGCGTACCGAACCGGCCTATCCCTATATTCTGCTCGATCGTCAGCAGGGCGTGAGCTGGCAAATCATTCAAAAAGTCTTGAATCACCTGCCTGCGCCGGTCGACCCTTTACGTCTGGTTCAGGCCATTCAACGGCTCACCGCCAGTTAATGTTTATGTTTTTGTAGCTGCATCTTGCTTTTCGCCTGAAGATTTTCAACACTAGCAAAAAGAGCTTAAAGATCAGTAAATAATGCCAAGAAAAGTACATTTTATAGCGCCATCATTATTATTATTTTGCCTGTTAGGCAGTGGATATACGGTTGCAGACAACAATACCAACCTGGAGACAGAACCGCAGACCGCACCACCAGGTTATGAGGTGCCGCTGGTGCCCGAAACTGAGGCGGGTAATGGTTTTTTCTATACCCTGCCGCGGCTGATTGATGCCACCCCGACCATTTTGCCGGAACAGTCGAATGAACCGATTGTGCCGCCCACGCATGAAACCGAAGAACAAAGCTGGGTAGACCGGCGCCAGAAGCAGATTCGCCATTGGGCAGACAATACCGCACATAAAATTGATAACTGGTTTGGAGAAACCAGCCCGGAGGAACCGGCCTCTGCGACCTTGCGTATTCTGGTCGACAGTCGCTGGAACAAATATGATGACTACGATATTAAACCGCGGGTACGTGGCCGGATTAAACTGCCGACGCTGGAACGCAAATTAAGTCTGGTCTTTGGTGATGACTCGCTGGATAACGAACTGCAAAACAGTGTTGCCATTACCAATGAAAACCCCAGTAACAGCCCGGACAAAACCCTAGATGGCCGACGGGCACGTGAAGACAACAGCTCGCTGGCCTTACGCTGGTCTGACTTCACTGAACGCTTACCCTTTGAAACTGATGCCGACCTCGGGGTGCGTTCCGGCGATGATATTTATGCCCGTTTAAAAATTGCCAAGGACTGGGAACTGGTCAATGATTTTTCCTTTCATGCCGAGCAGATTTACCGTTACGGCCTCGACAGTGAAAACTATTTAAGAACCAACCTGGAACTTATTCATGCCCGGCCCGATCATCCGTTTTTAAGCAACCAGTTTAGCCTGACCTATGCCGATGAACAGGATGATGACCTCAGATGGGACAATTACAGCTTTAGACAGCACCAGTTCTTCCACGGCAACCGTTTTAACTACGGACTCTACACCGGCGGTTATTATCATAATGATGATTTACGCCTGAACAGCTGGGGACCGTTTGTGTCCTGGCGTCAGCCGTTCTTGCGTGAATGGTTTTTTGTGCAGGGCGACCTGAATTACTATAATGATGACCGTGAAGACCGCAGCCATTACCCGAGTGTCTTGCTACGTTTAGAAGCCCTGTTCTAAAGCCGTCAACAATATAATCGTGCATTAAAAAACCTCCCGCAGGAGGTTTTTTAATAGGCTTATTTTAAGAGCAGACTGTTGATGCGTTTCAGGTACTCTGCCGGATTTTCTGGCAGTCCCCCTTCTGCAATCAGGGCCTGATCAAAAATCACATTGGCCAGATCATCAAACTGAGCCGAACCTTGCAGTTTTTGCACCAGTGGATGCTGCGGGTTAATTTCCAGAATCGGCTTCATTTCTGGCACCGGCTGACCGGCATCTTTCAGCATCCGGATCAGCTGTGGCGACAATTCCCCATCAGCCGTAACCAGACAGGCCGGAGAATCAACCAATCGTGTGGTCACGCGCACTTCTTTGGTTTTATCTTTCAGCGATTCAGACAGCTGCTCCACCACTGGCTTAAACTGCTCTGCCGCCTGTTCCAGTGCCTTCTTCTCTTCAGCATCTTGCAGATCGCCCAAATCGACCGCACCTTTAGACACGTTTTGCAGCGGTGTACCATCAAACTCATGTACGAAGTTCATGGCCCATTCATCAACACGTTCAGTCATCAGCAGGACTTCAATGCCTTTTTTCTTGAACAGCTCCAGCTGCGGCGAGTTCTTGGCCGCGGTCAGGCTATCTGCGGTTACATAGTAAATGGCTTTCTGGCCGTCCTGCATCCGCGCTTTGTAATCTGCCAGTGAGGTACTGACCTCATCCTGGGTGGAGGTCGCATAGCGTAATAATTTCAGGATACGCTCACGGTTACCAAAGTCTTCGCCCAGGCCTTCTTTTAAGACCGAACCAAATTCACGATAGAAAGTCTTGAAGTTGTTCTGGTCTTTTTCATCTTCAGATTTGGCCAGACCATCCAGCATGGTCAGCACACGGCGTGCGTTACCTTCACGTATGGTTTTCACATCGCGGCTTTCCTGTAGCAGTTCACGGCTGACGTTCAGCGGTAAATCGGCGCTATCCACCACACCCTGTACAAAGCGCAAATAGTTTGGAATCAGGTTGTCAGCATCATCCATAATAAACACGCGTTTGACATACAGCTTGATGCCAGCTTTGGCTTCGCGGGTAAAAATATCATGTGGTGCTTTTGGTGGAATATACAGCAACTGGGTATATTCGGTGCTGCCTTCGACACGGTTATGCGACCAGGCCAGCGGCGCTTCAAAATCATGGCTCAGGTTTTTATAAAACTCGATATACTGTTCTTCGCTAATCTCGTTTTTACTGCGGGTCCATAAAGCACTGGCCGAGTTAATCGCTTCCCATTCATCAGTTTTCACATACTGGCCGCCTTTTGGGTGTTCACCTTCCGCTACTTCCTCTTCCTGCCAGACTTCTTTTTGCATTTGAATGGGCAGGCTGATGTGATCAGAATATTTATTGATAATCTGCTTCACTTTATAGCTTTGCAGATAGTCCAACGCATCTTCACGTAAATGCAGGATGATGTCGGTGCCACGACCTTCCTTGTTGATTTGCTCGACTTCAAATTCACCGGTGCCACCGCTGATCCAGCGTACACCTTCCGATGCGTCCAGACCGGCACGGCGTGATTCTACGGTAATTTTATCGGCCACAATAAAGCCAGAGTAGAAACCCACCCCAAACTGGCCAATCAGCTGGGCATCGGCTTTTTGATCACCGGTCAGCTTGGACATAAAGTCTTTGGTGCCGGATTTGGCAATGGTCCCCAGGTTATCAATCGCTTCCTGCTGGCTTAAACCAATACCGTTATCGGAAATGGTCAGGGTATTGTTCTCTGCATCCAGACGCACACGCACGCGCAGGTCCGGATCATTTTCATAATATTCAGGATGGTTGATGCCTTCAAAACGCAATTTATCGCAGGCATCAGAGGCGTTAGAAATCAGTTCACGCAGAAAAATTTCAGGGTTGGAATAAAGAGAATGCGTCACCAAATGTAAAAGCTGAGCCACTTCAGCCTGGAAACTGTGTTTTTGTGCGCTTTGTTCGCTCATTCATCACTCCTTAAATTGACAGCATTGTTGTATTGGAATGCCTTATGAATTGGAGTGAGGCGACGATTTTTCAATAGGAAAACAAAAAAATATTAAAATGGGCCCTGCTGATAGACCCGCTGCATATACTGCTCCAGCTTTTGCTGACGCATCTGGTAAACCTGGGTCAGACATTCAACCGACTGGCCACAGCGGTCACGCAGGGCCAGCCAGCGCACCTGTTCATCCCGTATAGCCGAACGTGTCCCCATCGGTACCAGACGGTTAATAATTTTATAGGTGGTGGCCATCTTCACATCGGCATCATTAACATTACGATGTTCACAAATGGCATGTTCGGTTGGGGTTTGAGCACGTTCACAATTAAAGCTGGCTGCAGCGGCAGGCAGGCTGATCAAACTGGCGAAGACCAAGGCAAAGGTTGTATTTCTATTCATATTTGATCTTCTCACTTTTTCATTTCTTTCATTTCATTCACTACAAATTAAATGAAAACGAATACTTAACTCAATATTCTGATTTTGTTCTATTGTTATCATTTTGCAATAAAAAGGCCCCATCACCAGGATGGGGCTACGCTGAATTTTATTATTGGTACTTTTTTATAATTAGAATTTGTAGCTATAACCGATGGTGTACACCATTGGATCGATATCTAAATCGAACTTCGCATTTCCTAACTCATCAATCAAAGTGACCTCTGGGCTAAGTTGCGCATAACGTGCATCAAAGAATACGCCCCAGTTCTTGGCATCTGCTGGCTGGAAATTAAAACCAATCTGGCCGGCAAAACCAAAATCTTCTTTTACATCTTTAGCAACGCCCTCTTCATCCCAGGCCACAAATGCAGTACCACCAACACCGATGTATGGGGTAAAACCAGTACTGTTTTTAAAATGGTATTTTGCAGTCAGCGTTGGCGGTAAATGTTTAATTTTAGCGACACTATTACCATCTAAGAGCACATCATGGCTAATTGGTGCAGCTAAAAGCAGTTCTGTCGAAATATTGTCATTAAAGAAATATTCAACTGACGGGGTAAATGCATATTCATGATCTGCCTCAACTGTTGCGCCGCCGAGATTATAATCGCCTGTAGGTGCTACAACCGAACCGCCCAGCTTGACTTGCCATTGGCCTGCCATCGCAGAAGCAGAAAGACCCATTAATGCAACGAGTGTAATTTGCTTTAACATTTTAATACCCCACTGGAAGATTATTTATTCAAAAATTAAACATTAATTAATAATAAACACGTTATAAATTAATATGCAATACTTACCCTATATAATAATTTTATATTATTTTCAAACTATTGATTATTAAATTAATTTATTTTAACCAACCACACAACTTGGTTTTAAATACCAACCTGATTTATCAAGATTAAATAATAATATTCAGATTAAAATACTCAGGTTTATTTTAAACGCTCTATAATATATATTTTAAATACATCTATTATTAGATTATCAGAATGATTATAAGATTTATTATAAATACATCTATGATTCAAAAAAATCCCGGGATTTTATTCCCGGGATATTTCAGGTTAAAGCACCATGGCGGCAATCCAGCCAAAAATCATCAGCGGGATATTAAAGTGAATAAAGGTCGGCACTACACTGTCTTTCATATGGTCATGCTGACCATCCATATTCAGGCCTGAGGTTGGCCCCAAGGTCGAATCCGAAGCAGGTGAACCGGCATCGCCCAGTGCAGCCGCAGTCCCAATGATCGCAATAGTTGCTGCAGGACTAAAACCAAATTGAATACAGAGCGGTACATAAATAATCGCCAGAATCGGAATGGTAGAGAATGATGAACCGATACCCAGAGTAATCAGCAAACCAATCAACAACATTAAAAAGGCTGCAAGTGCCTGGCTATTACCAATCCAGTCAACCGACGCTTCAACCAGCGCAGAAACCTGTCCTGTTGCCTCAATCACGGCAGCAAAACCTTGCGCAGCAATCATAATAAAGCCAACCAGTGCCATCATCCGCATACCGGTAATAATAACATCGTCCGCTTCTTTCCACTTAAAGATCCCGGCACAGCTCAGAATCGCTACACCAACCAGACCGGCCAGAATCATCGAATCTGAATACAGCTGCACGCCAAGGGTTACCAGAATCGCAATGACTGCCATCCAGATGGTGAACGTCGCCACTTCAGGTTGACCTGATTTTTGTGCCACACCCATTTCAGCCGAAATGCTTTGCTGCTCTTCAATATGCACGTCTTTATATTCACGTGGCTTACGGTATGAGAAAAACACCGCGATCAGCAAACCGACAAACATCCCGAATACCGGAATGGCCATCGCTGTTGGAATCTGGTCATAGCTGATCTCAAATCCATACGGCTTGCCAAAGGTATTGATATTATGGCCCAGAATATCATTCAGGAAGATGGCGCCAAATCCGACCGGCACCAGCATATAGGTGGCCACCAGACCAAAGGTCAATAAACAGGCCACCAGACGACGGTCCAGTTTCAGGTGGTTAAATACCATCAACAATGGCGGAATCAGCACCGGAATAAAGGCAATATGTACCGGAATCACGTTCTGGGAGAATACCGCGGCAATGGCCACCACCAGGAAAATAAAGTATTTGACCCGGTTTTGCGCTTTCAGATCGGCCTCACCCTTTAAGGTGTGAATCATTTTATAGGCCAATAAATCAGGTAAACCTGAACGCGCCAGAGCCAGTGCAAAAGCACCTAAAATACCGTAGGCCAAAGCAATTTTAGCACCACCGCCCAGGCCATTATTAAACGCCTCTAAAGTACCTTGCAGGCCCAAACCAGCCAGCAAACCACCCGTAACGGCACCAATGACCAGTGCAAAAACAACAGGAACACGTGCCAACGACAGCCCGAACATGACTGCGATGGCGGCAAGAATTGCAAACATAAGAAAAGACGGATCGAGAAAAAACGCTATTTTATCAGAGATTGATCGCTATTTAGCTGCTGTTGTTGCGCTGTCCGATATTTGTCTTGACCTTGCCAGTAACAGTCAAATTAACTGCCTGATTTTGAAAATGCAAAATCCCGAAGATGTTGAGCAATCCGCTCCGGCTGGCTTAAAATTGCCCAGTGATTGGCCGCAATCTCCACTCGCTGGAAGTCTGCTGCCCAGTTCGGCACTTCATCAATCAGCTCCGGACTGACAAAGCGGTCTTCGGTCAGTACCACGGCCTGTACCGGACAAATCGCCACACGCTGACGTGGTTTGAGCAAACGCGGGATAAAATTGGCCCGATACAGATTGACGCCATATTGACCATCCTGCTGGATATTCGGGTTTAAGGCCAGACCCGAGCTTTGCTCCAGCTGCTGTAGCATTTTGCCCCAGCGCTCTGCACTCATGTATTGCCACACCGTCGGTGCCAGTAAGGGCAATTGAAACACAGCGATATACCAGGACTTGCCCAGCTGTTTTAAGAATTTAGTCTTACCCTGCTGTAACTGCGCACGCATCCAGAATGCAGCATGGTCCAGACAAGGCCCGGAAATGCTGCTGTAAGAGAGAATCCGCTGGCGAAACCGGGCATCGGTCACCGACTCCCAGGACTGAATTGAACCCCAATCATGCGCGGCCAAATGAAATGGCCGGTTGGGTAGCACCGCATCCACCACGGTCAGTAAATCTTCAGACAGGCGTGCCAGCCGATAATCACGAATATGCTTCGGAATGGAAGACTGACCGGCCCCACGCACATCATAGGTCACAATATAAAAATCCTGAATCAGCTGGGCAATAACAGCTTCCCAGACTTCCTGATTGTCGGGATAACCATGAACCAGTACCAGCGCCGGATTGTCCGGCTTGCCCCAGCTTTTGACATACAGGCGCTGCTGGTCTGAGGTATGAATCCACTGCGTATGAGCGTGCATGATGACATCCTGTTCTGTTTATGGGTGATTTCTTGTATTGGCTGTTTATTGGCAAGTGCAGTCAATCAAATCAATGCCACCTGCCGGTTTCTGTTCTAGTATGCAGATCAGTGCAATAAAAATAATTGACCCTTATGAGCCTTTTAAAAAAACTACAGACAATTCCGACCCTGTCCAAATTCCTGATCAATCGCTATGCCCCCTATCGCGGCGCCGGTATTGCGGTCGAGAAAATGGATCTGGCCAATTACCACATTCGTGTCAAAATGCCACTGACACGTAAAAACCAGAATATTGTCGGGGTACATTTTGGCGGTAGCCTGTATGCCATGGTCGATCCGTTTTATATGCTGCTGTTGATGCATCATCTTGGCTCAAAATATATTGTCTGGGATAAAGCCGCGACCATCCGCTTTTTAGCGCCCGGTCGCAGTATGGTCTATGCCGATATCCGTCTCAATGCCATGGAGGTCGATACCATTCGGGAACTGGCCGAGAATTACGCACCGGTGTATCGCAACTATCACCTGAATATTTTTGATGAAGCCGGCGTACGTATTGCCGAGGTAGAAAAGACGGTATACATCCGCCGCAAAAAGCCGCATGCTGCCGGCTAAATAAAAAAGCGCTTATCTTTAAGCGCTTTTTTTATGTGAGATCGTCTAAACCAGACTTAGCGGTTCTGCTCAATCGCGGCACCTGCACCGCCACCAATCGCACCACCAATCGCTGCACCAGTACTACCACCGAAGATGCTTTTACCTACCGCAGAACCAATTGCACCGCCGACGCCACTATAGGTCGCGTTACGGTTTGAACCATCCTGGGTTTTACTACCCACTGCTGCACCGGCACCACCACCAATGGCTGCACCTGCAGTACCGCCGACATTACCACCGACACCACCACCAATTGCACCACCTAAAGCAGCTGCACCAATACGCTGTTCATTTGGAGACATACTTTCACAACCGGCCAGCATAAAGGTAGATAAGGTGGCAGCTGTCATAACACCGATAACTTTTTTCATGATCGCTCTTCCCCTGTTTTGGTCATAGCTTTAGCTTATTCGATATTGATGGGTCGAATCTGAGCAATATGTTACCAACTTGGTAACCAATAGAGGATTTATGTAAAAACACCCGCTTTGCAGCAGCAACCCGGCCCATCTAACGCCAAAGTACAGCGCGATACCCTTTTTTCAGGCATAAAAAAAGACGCCCGAAGGCGTCTCTTTGTGTCATTTCACCAGCTTAGAATTCCTGGTTAAATGCCTGACTTAATGCTTGGTCTACATCAGAGAAGTCATTTTGCAGTTCAAATTCTGCAGCTTCTGCTTCCTGACGACGACGCTCTAAGTGGTAAGCCAAACCTGTACCCGCTGGGATCAGACGACCTACAACGACGTTTTCTTTCAGACCACGTAGATCATCTTCTTTACCGGTTACAGCCGCTTCAGTTAACACACGTGTGGTTTCCTGGAACGATGCAGCAGAGATGAACGAATCCGTCGACAGCGATGCTTTGGTAATACCCATCAACTGGCGATCAAACTTCGCTGGGAACTTGTTCTGTGCAAGTACAGCCTGGTTTTCTTGAACCACGCGGATGTAATCCACCTGTTCGCCTTTGATGAAGCTGGTATCACCACCGTCAGTGATTTCAACTTTACGCAGCATTTGACGTACGATGACTTCAATATGCTTGTCGTTGATTTTTACACCTTGCAGACGGTAAACGTCCTGAACTTCGTTCACGATGTAGTTGGTCAACGCCACTTCACCTTTCAGACGTAAGATGTCATGCGGGTTTTGTGGACCATCAGAAATGGTTTCACCACGGTTCACATGCTCGCCTTCGAACACGTTAATGGTACGCCATTTCGGAATCAGCTCTTCGTAGATCTCTGAACCATCATCCGGAGTAATCACCAGACGGTTCTTACCTTTGGTCTCTTTACCGAAGCTCACAATACCCGACACTTCTGCAAGGATCGCATGCTCTTTCGGTTTACGTGCTTCGAACAAGTCAGCTACACGCGGCAGACCACCGGTAATATCACGGGTACGTGAAGATTCTTGTGGTACACGACCGATAACATCACCGACACCAATTGTTTCGCCATCACGGACAGAAAGAATGGTGTTTTGTGGCAGGAAGTAGAACTGTTCACCACCATCCACTGTGTCTAATACAACAGCAGGACGCAAATCTTTACCTGATGCAGGACGTGAAGTCACTGGCAGGATTTCGATCGTTGACATACCGGTTGCATCATCAGTTTTCGAGGTTACAGTGACACCATCAGCGATCTGGCTGAAACGTACTTTACCTGCAACTTCAGTTACCAGTGGATGGGTATGCGGATCCCAAGTCGCCACGATACCGCCTGCTTCTACCGCTTCGCCATCTTTCAGCAAGATTGACGCACCGTAAGGCAGTTTATAGCGCTCGCGCTCACGACCTAAGTCATCTGCAATACCAATTTCACCTGAACGAGAGGTCGATACCAGGTGACCTTTGGCATGTTGTACAGTTTTCACGTTGTGGAAACGTACGGTACCTTTGTTACGCACTTGAACGCTGTTGGCAGCAGAAGTTCGGCTTGCCGCACCACCCACGTGGAAGGTACGCATGGTTAACTGTGTACCTGGCTCACCAATTGATTGTGCCGCCATAACACCCACAGATTCACCTGGGTTCACCAAGTGACCGCGTGCAAGGTCACGACCATAACATTTCGCACACACACCGAAGGTCGATTCACATGATACTACTGAACGTACTTTCACTTCGTCGACACCTTGCTCTTCCAGGAAGTTGGCAAGTTTTTCGTCAATTAAGGTGTTACGTGGCAGGATCACTTCATCTGAACCGGCTTTCTTCACGTCTTCAGCAACCACACGACCCAGTACTCGCGTACCCAGGTTCTCGATCACGTCACCGCCCTGAATGAATGGTGTCATCACCAGACCAGCCATGGTGCCACAATCTGGCTCAGTGATCACCAAGTCTTGCGCAACGTCAACCAGACGACGCGTCAGGTAACCCGAGTTCGCAGTTTTCAGTGCAGTATCGGCCAAACCTTTACGCGCACCGTGCGTTGAAATGAAGTACTGAAGTACGGTCAAACCTTCACGGAAGTTCGCCTTAATTGGCGTTTCAATGATCGAGCCATCCGGCTTCGCCATCAGACCACGCATACCTGCAAGCTGACGAATCTGAGCTGCCGAACCACGGGCACCAGAATCCGACATCATGTAGATCGAGTTGAATGATTTCTGCTTCTCGTCTTCACCCTGTTTGTTTTTCACAGTGGTGAAAGACAAGTTGTCCATCATCGCTTTCGCTACCTGGTCATTGGTACGTGCCCAGATATCGACGACTTTGTTATAACGTTCACCGGCCGTTACGAAACCTTGTTCGAACTGTTGTTCGATTTCACGAACTTCAGCTTCTGCCTTGTCAATGATCGCCTGTTTGCTTGGTGGAATAACCATATCTTCCATACCAACCGATACACCTGAACGCGTCGCTTGACGGAAGCCCAAGTACATTAATTGGTCAGCAAAGATGACCGTGTCTTTCAGACCCAGTTTACGGTAGCAAGAGTTGATTAACTTAGAGATGTTTTTCTTGGTCATCTCAACGTTAATTTGCTCGAAGCTCAAACCTTCTGGCACAACTTCCCACAGCAGGCAGCGACCTGGTGTGGTGTCTACAACAATAGTTTGTTGCTCACGCTCACCGTTGTCATTGATGACAGTTTGGTATACACGCGCTTTTACGCGAGCGTGCAGATCAACCTGACCGGTTGCAAGGGCACGGTTAACTTCATGCGTATCTGCGAACACCATGCCTTCACCTTTGGCATTTACCGCATCACGGGTGATGTAGTAAAGACCCAAGACCACGTCCTGAGACGGTACGATGATTGGCTCACCGTTGGCTGGAGACAGAATGTTGTTGGTCGACATCATTAACGCACGCGCTTCTAATTGCGCTTCAAGTGTTAATGGTACGTGTACCGCCATCTGGTCACCGTCGAAGTCGGCGTTGAACGCAGCACAAACGAGCGGGTGCAGACGGATCGCTTTACCTTCAATCAGGATCGGTTCAAACGCTTGCAGACCCAAACGGTGAAGGGTTGGCGCACGGTTCAACATCACTGGATGCTGACGGATCACAGATGCAAGAACATCCCAAACTTCTGGCGTCTCGCGCTCAACCATTTTCTTCGCAGCTTTAATGGTAGTGGCTTGACCAGACGCTTGCAGTTTCGCAAAGATGAACGGCTTGAACAGTTCCAGCGCCATTTTCTTCGGAAGACCACATTGGTGCAAACGTAAAGTAGGACCTACGGTAATCACCGAACGGCCTGAATAGTCAACACGTTTACCCAACAAGTTCTGACGGAAACGACCTTGCTTACCTTTGATCATATCGGCCAAAGATTTCAGCGGACGTTTGTTCGAACCGGTAATTGCACGACCACGACGACCGTTGTCTAACAATGCATCTACAGACTCTTGTAACATACGTTTTTCGTTACGTACGATGATGTCTGGCGCTGCAAGGTCAAGAAGACGCTTCAAACGGTTGTTACGGTTAATCACACGACGATAAAGGTCGTTCAGGTCAGACGTTGCGAAACGGCCACCTTCAAGCGGAACCAGCGGACGAAGGTCTGGTGGAAGTACTGGCAGTACATTCATTACCATCCATTCTGGCTTGTTGTTCGACTCTTTGAACGCTTCCATCAATTTCAAACGCTTAGACGCTTTTTTCAGTTTCGTCTCAGAGGTTGTTTGTGGAATTTCTTCACGCAGGCGTGAGATTTCGTTTTCAAGATCGATGTCTTTTAACAGATCCTGAACCGCTTCTGCACCCATTTTCGCTGTGAATTCATCACCGTGCTCTTCCAACGCATTGAAGTATTCTTCATCGTTCAGAAGCTGGTATTTCTCAAACGGAGTCATACCTGGGTCAGTCACCACATAAGATTCGAAATACAGAACACGTTCGATATCACGTAAGGTCATGTCTAATAACAGACCGATACGGCTCGGCAGTGATTTTAAGAACCAGATGTGTGCTACTGGAGAAGCAAGCTCAATGTGACCCATACGTTCACGACGAACTTTTGCAGTTGTTACTTCAACGCCACATTTTTCACAGATGACGCCTTTGTATTTCATACGCTTGTATTTACCACACAAGCATTCGTAATCTTTGACTGGACCAAAGATTTTGGCACAGAACAAACCGTCACGTTCTGGTTTGAAGGTACGGTAGTTAATGGTTTCAGGCTTTTTAACTTCACCATGAGACCACGACTTAATCATTTCTGGTGACGCAAGACCAATACGGATGCGGTCAAACTCTACAGGAGCATGACCGTCTGAGTCCGTCTTTTTGCGCATGATATCGAGCAAGTCTTTCAATTTTTTTCTCCGTGTGCCGGTAAGATTTTCACTTTCCGACTGGGTCACAAATATTGTTTTTTAACTGAATTTTAATCTCCCTCAGTCCCCCTTTGTTAAGGGGGAAGCCCCTCTTTTATAAAGAGGGGTTTGGGGAGATTTAATGGAGATTCTTAGTCACCATTTTTCAGTTCAATGTTGATACCTAAAGAACGGATCTCTTTGGTCAATACGTTGAACGATTCAGGCATGCCCGGATCCATATAATGGTTGCCATCTACAATATTCTTATAGATGCGGGTACGGCCTTCAACGTCATCCGACTTCACAGTGAGCATTTCTTGAAGCGTATAAGCTGCACCGTATGCTTCCAGTGCCCAGACTTCCATCTCACCGAAACGCTGACCACCGAATTGTGCCTTACCACCCAGCGGCTGCTGTGTTACTAATGAGTAAGAACCAGTTGAACGCGCATGCATCTTGTCATCAACCAAGTGGTTCAGTTTCAGCATGTACATGTAACCAACAGTGACAGGACGGTCGAAACGCTCACCCGTACGGCCATCATACAATACGGTTTGACCGGTACGTGACAGACCCGCAAGTTCAAGCAAGTCTTTGATCTGACCTTCTTCAGCACCGTCAAATACAGGTGTTGCCAATGGAACACCAGCACGCAGGTTGCCAGAAAGCGCCAAGATTTCATCATCCGTCAGGCTGTCAAGATCTTCTTGCTCGCCGCCCACCTTGTTGTAAATCTTGTCCAAGAATTCACGCAGTTCAAGAATGGTGCGCTGTTCTTTCAGCATCTTGTCGATCTGATCACCCAGACCTTTGGCTGCCATACCCAAGTGCGTTTCCAGAATCTGACCCACGTTCATACGCGATGGTACACCCAGCGGGTTCAGTACCACGTCTACCGGCACACCGTTGGCATCGTGTGGCATGTCTTCAACCGGCAGAATGTTGGATACAACACCCTTGTTACCGTGACGACCCGCCATCTTATCACCTGGCTGGATACGACGTTTCACCGCAAGGTAAACCTTAACTACTTTCAGTACGCCAGTGGTCAGTTCATCACCTGTAGACAGTTTGCGTTTCTTCTCGGCGAATTTCTCGTCAATTTCAAAGCTCTTCTCTTTCAAGAAGGTTTGAATTTGCGTTAAACGTTCCGCAATCGCTTCGTCACTTGGCTGGATTTCAAGCAGATCAACCAGTTCAAGACCAGACAGCATATCTTCAGACAGTTTGTCGCCACGTTTAGTGCCGCCACCGCCATTCGATTCCTGACCTTTTAACAGACGGACAATACGTTCACGTGCTGCTTCTTCGAAGATTTTGTATTCTTCTTTCAAGTCTTTACGGTATGCATCAAGCTGCGCTTTCTCAATCGCCAGTGCACGTTCGTCTTTTTCCAGACCATCACGGGTAAAGACTTGAACGTCGATGACTGTACCTTTGGTGCCCGATGGAACACGTAAAGAGGAGTCTTTCACATCCGCTGCTTTTTCACCGAAGATGGCACGAAGCAGTTTTTCTTCAGGCGTCAACTGAGTTTCACCTTTTGGTGTTACTTTACCCACCAGGATGTCACCGGCAGTCACTTCTGCACCGATGTAAACGATACCTGATTCGTCCAGTTTAGACAGCGCAGCTTCACCGACGTTTGGAATATCAGCCGTGATTTCTTCAGCACCCAGTTTGGTATCACGTGCAACACATGACAGTTCCTGAATGTGAATCGACGTTAAACGGTCTTCTTGAAGCACACGCTCAGAAAGCAAGATCGAGTCTTCGTAGTTGTAACCATTCCAGGTCATGAACGCCACGCGCATGTTTTGACCCAGGGCCAGTTCACCGCCATCTGTCGATGGACCATCCGCCAGGATGTCACCACGTGCAACTTTATCGCCTAAACGTACCACAACGTTCTGGTTGATACAGGTGTTCTGGTTTGAACGCGTGTATTTGATCAGGTTGTAGATATCTACACCTGCTTCACCCGCGATCATTTCATCTTCATTCACGCGAATTACAATACGTGATGCATCAACAAACTCGATCACACCACCACGGCCTGCAACCACACACACACCGGAGTCACGTGCCACGTTGGCTTCCATACCGGTACCAACCAGCGGTTTGTCCGCGATTAATGTAGGTACGGCCTGACGTTGCATGTTGGAACCCATCAATGCACGGTTGGCGTCATCGTGTTCAAGGAATGGAATCAGCGATGCTGCAACAGAAACCACCTGCTGAGCAGATACGTCCATATGGGTCACTTTTTCAGGTGACATACGTACGAATTCACCGTGGTGACGTACAGAAACGAATTCTTCAGTCAGGTTACCGTCCTGATCTACAACCGAGTCGGCCTGTGCAATCACAGTCCCTACTTCTTCAATCGCAGACAGATATTCAACTTCATCTGTTACACGACCATCAACCACTTTACGGTATGGCGTTTCCAAGAAACCGAAGCTGTTGGCTTTGGCATAAACAGACAGCGAGTTGATCAAACCAATGTTTGGACCTTCAGGCGTTTCAATTGGACACACACGACCATAGTGAGTCTGGTGTACGTCACGCACTTCGAAGCCTGCGCGTTCACGGGTCAAACCACCTGGACCAAGCGCCGATACACGACGTTTGTGGGTGATTTCAGACAATGGGTTGTTCTGGTCCATAAACTGAGACAACTGGCTTGAACCAAAGAATTCTTTGATGGCTGCAGCCACTGGCTTCGCATTGATCAGATCTTGCGGAGACAGGTTGTCAGTTTCAGCTTGTGATAGACGCTCTTTTACAGCACGCTCAACACGTACCAGACCCACACGGAACTGGTTTTCGGTCATTTCGCCCACTGAACGAACACGACGGTTACCCAAGTGGTCGATATCGTCGACTTCACCTTTACCGTTACGGATTTCAACCAATGTTTTCAGTACATCAGTGATGTCTTCGTTCGACAGGATGCCTTCAACTTCGCGCGACTTCTGGTCAGTACCCACTTCGTAAGGACGACCCAGACGACGGTTGAATTTCATACGGCCGACTGGTGACAGGTCATAACGCTCAGAAGAGAAGAACAGGTTGTTAAACAGGTTCTCAGCTGCTTCTTTGGTTGGTGGCTCGCCTGGACGCATCACTTTGTAGATTTCAACCAGTGCTTCTTCACGACCTGTAGTCGTATCGGCACGTAGCGTATCTGCAATGAATGAACCGCGGTCGATGTCGTTGGTGAACAGGATGTTGAACTGCTTCACGCCGCCTTCAGCCAGTTTCACCATCACTTCATGGCTTAACAGGGTGTTGGCTGGAATCACATCGCCATCTTTCAGCACGATGTCTTCGGCAGTAATACGCTCGTACAAGTATTCATCCGGCACTGACAGTTTGGTCAGACCAGAGGCTTCCATTTGACGAACATGACGTGCGTTGATACGCTTACCTTGTTCAACAATGACTTTACCATCGGCATCAATGATATCGAATTGTGCCATTTCGCCACGCAGACGTTCTGGAATCAAGTCGATCTGATAGCTACCCATATCCAGGTAAACAGGAACTTTTTCGTAGAACAGGTCAAGAATCTGTTCGTTGTTATAGTTCAGGGCACGCAGAACCACAGTCGCTAGTAATTTACGACGACGGTCGATACGTACATAGACTAAATCTTTGGCATCAAATTCAAAGTCTAACCATGAACCACGGTAAGGAATGATACGCGCTGAATACAGCACTTTACCGCTTGAGTGAGTCTTACCTTTGTCATGGTCAAAGAATACGCCTGGTGAACGGTGTAATTGCGATACGATTACACGCTCGGTACCGTTGATCACAAAAGTACCGTTATCCGTCATCAATGGCATTTCGCCCATATAGACTTCTTGTTCACGTACGTCTTTGATTGATTTCGTTTCACGATCTTTCAGGATCAAACGAATTTTAACGCGCATTGGTGCCGCATAAGTTGAGCCGCGAAGGATACATTCGCGTACATCAAACTCTGGTTTACCAAGACTATACTCAACAAATTCTAAAGCAGCATTGCCAGAATAACTTTCTATAGGAAAAACTGAACGAAATGCGGCTTGGAGACCGATATCTTCGCGGTTTTTTGGAGATTTGCCATCTTGCAAGAAAGTACGGTACGAGTCGACTTGAATCGCCAACAGGTACGGTGCTTCCATGACTTGGGGCAATTTACCAAAATTCTTACGGATCCGTTTCTTTTCGGTATATGAGTATGCCATCTGGAGTCCTCGGAAAGTAAACCAAGCCCGCCTGCAGAACGGGCTCAGAAGGAATTACGCAGGCCGATATGGCCACCACTCTTTACAAATGCTGCAATTTTTAGTGGTATTAAAACGCTTAACAATATTTTTTAACATTGAAAAATATTGGTAAGCGTTTGATTGTTATCTTTATTTTTAATTTGTATGAAATTTATATCATGCAAACAAAAATCGAGCCGATTATTGTAACGCAAAAAGGCTGATGACCCAAGAGCCATCAGCCATTTTTTGGAGTCGATTATAAAAAAAATCGACTCCGCTTAAGCTATTACTTAAGTGTAACTGTAGCACCAGCTTCTTCAAGTTTCTTCTTAAGCTCTTCGCCTTCTTCTTTAGAAACGCCTTCTTTAAGTACTGCTGGAGCACCTTCAACCATGTCTTTCGCTTCTTTAAGACCAAGGCCAGTCGCTTCACGAACTGCTTTAATTACTGCAACTTTGTTTGCACCGAAAGAAGTCAACTCAACGTTGAATTCAGTTTGCTCTTCAGCAGCAGCAGCGCCAGCGCCTGGAGCAGCAGCAACTGCAACAGCAGCAGCAGATACGTTGAATTTCTCTTCGAAAGCAGAGATCAGTTCAACAAGTTCAAGAACAGTTTTTTCAGCAACTGCGTTTAAAATTTCTTCGTTAGTTAAAGCCATGAGAATAACTCCAAATGGAAATTGAATGGTGTGTAAATTGATTTAAGCTTAAGCTGCTTCTGACTCGTTTTTCTCTTTGAGTGCTGTAATAAGGCGACCCAATTTCGAAATAGGAGCTTGAAGAACGTTTGCAAGCATAGTAAGCGCTTTTTCTTGGTTCGGAAGATTTGCAATCACGCTAACTTCAGCACCTTGATAAACCTTGCCGTCAAATGCAGCAGCTTTAAGTTCAAATGCTTTGTTTGTTTTAGCGAAATCTTCGAACAAGCGTGCAGCTGCACCCATGTCGTCTTCAGAAGTCGAGAAAGCTAAGATTGTTGGACCAACAAGAGTTGCATTCAAGATATCGAATTGAGTACCTTCGAATGCACGCTTAGCCAAAGTATTACGCACGATACGAGTCGTAACACCAAGCTTACGCGCTTCAACACGTAAAGCAGTTAATTGCTCAACGGTTAAACCTTGATAGTCAGCAACAACAGCAGAGAACGCGCGAGAAGCAACTTCGTTTACTTCTGCTACGATCTGTTTTTTGTCTTCGATAAGAAGAGCCATTGTAAAACCTCCTAACGGTGATTTATGTATCCACAAGGGATACACTCCCAATTCGTGAATTCATCACTGAACTCACACGCGGAGGAGGAATAAATCACACCACCGCGTCTACGCAGGCTGGGATTTTAAGAGAAGAGCATAAAACTCTCCTCGCCTGAGGTCTTTGACGCTGATAAATTCTCATTTACCAATTCAAAGTCCGCCTGAGGATCGATCAGCAAAGCAACGCTTTGCCGATCCGCAAGACGAGAAGCTATGCTTCGAGTGAAGCTTATACCCTCTCTTGCGTGAAATTTAAAGCAGTGCTTTAAATTTCACTCAGGACTTTAAAATTCTGTCTAAGTTAAACTTAGTTAGAAACGTTGTTTACATCAACAGTCAGACCAGGACCCATAGTTGAGCTTAGAGTGATCTTTTTGATGTATACACCTTTAGAAGTCGCAGGTTTTGCTTTCTTCAGGTCAGCTACAAGAGCTTCAACGTTTTGACGAACAGCTTCAGCAGTAAAACCTACTTGACCGATCGCAGCGTGGATGATACCCGCTTTGTCTACACGGTAACGTGCTTGACCAGCTTTTGCATTTTTAACTGCAGTTGCTACGTCAGGAGTAACCGTACCCACTTTAGGGTTTGGCATTAAGCCACGTGGACCAAGGATTGTACCTAATTTACCTACAACGCGCATTGCATCTGGAGCAGCAATTACTACGTCAAAGTCAAGGTTACCCGCTTGGATGCTTTCAGCCAGGTCATCAAAACCAACTACGTCCGCGCCTTCAGCTTTAGCAGCTTCAGCAGCAGCGCCTTGAGCAAACACAGCTACACGTACAGTTTTACCTGTACCTGCAGGAAGTGTAGTCGCGCCACGAACAACCTGGTCAGATTTACGAGGGTCAACACCTAGGTTTACAGATACATCCAAAGATTCTTTGAATTTAGCTGCAGGAAGGCTGTTAAGAACTTGTACTGCTTCTTCTAAAGTATAAACTTTGTTTGCTTCTACAGCAGCAGCAATGGCTTTTTGACGTTTAGTTAACTTTGCCATGTCTTATAGCTCCACTTCCAAGCCCATAGAACGTGCAGAACCAGCGATGGTACGTACACGCGCGTCTAAGTCAGCACCAGTTAAGTCTGGTTCTTTCGTAGTCGCGATCTCTTCTAACTGAGCACGAGTCAACTTACCAACTTTAGTTTTATTTGGTACAGCTGAACCCTTCTGGATACCAGCAGCTTTCTTAAGCAGAATAGCAGCAGGTGGAGTTTTCATGATGAATGTGAACGACTTGTCGTTGTACACAGTGATCACTACTGGAATTGGAAGACCAGCTTCAACTTTTTGTGTCGCAGCATTGAATTCTTTACAGAATGCCATGATGTTAACACCACGTTGACCTAGTGCAGGACCAATTGGTGGAGATGGATTTGCTTTACCAGCTGGAACTTGCAGCTTGATATAGCCGTCAATCTTCTTAGCCATTTTCAATTACCTCTGGGTACAAACGCCGCTAGGCTCCCCAATGATTTCTAAGTAACGATACCGTTACAACAACAATGCCCGATCCATAACAAATCGGGCGTTTTCAACCAGCAGTGAATTAAACTGATTTTTCGACTTGGCGAAATTCCAGCTCAACCTGTGTTGGTCGATTGAATACATTAATCGTCAACGTTAAACGCGACTTGTCGTAAAGGACTTCTTCCACCACGCCTTTAAAGTCGGTGAATGGACCGTCAATTACCAGTAATTCTTCGCCTGGTTCAAACATCGTCTTCGGACGAGGTGCTTCACCAGTATTGCGTACACGTGCAAGAATCGCATCAGCTTCACGCTGCGTAATTGGCGCAGGTTTTTCCGGTGTACCACCAATAAAACCTAATACTTTTGGACATTCTTTTACAATGTGCCAAGTATCATCATTCATTTCCATTTCGACTAGCACATAGCCCGGAAAGAATTTACGCTCAGATTTACGTTTCTTACCATCCTTCATTTCTACCACTTCTTCGGTAGGAACTAGGACTTCACCAAAGCTATCGGCAACAGCGCTACGCTGGATTCGATCATTAAGCGAACGCATCACTTGTTTTTCATAACCAGAATAGGCATGAATAATGTACCAACGTTTCATAGCTCTCTTACCCGATAATAAATTTAATTGCCCAACCTAAAACGTAGTCAAAACACCACAATAAAATGGATGCTACAACTACAACTGCAAGTACGTGCCAAGATGTGGTCACTGTCTCTTGCTTGGTTGGCCAAGTCACTCGACGCAGCTCGATTCGTGAATCTTTCAATAAACGAACAAAGCCTTTGCCTTGATGGGTGGCGTATAATAAACCTAAAGCCACTACGATACAAGCCAAAATTACCCCAACGCGCACCCAAATATCATTTGCCGGTGCCCAGTACGCTGGTAGATGCTGATTCACCATGGTTGCCGCAATGAATAAAATCAAGGCGATAATCCACAACACGTAGTCTAATGGAGAACCCGAATTTACAACTTCAGCAGGATTATTTCTTTGAGGAATTGGCGCTTCGCTTAATGCGTCACGCGATTTATCATTCGACATTTTTGTACTCGTCGTAGGATTCGCGACTTATTATATGACCAGTTTTGCCAGCATCAAGCTTTTTTTGAAAAATGGCAGGCCAGGAGGGACTCGAACCCCCAACATTCGGTTTTGGAGACCGACGCTCTACCAATTGAACTACTGGCCTGTAGAACAAGCCGAAATCCGCAAACTTCGGCTTGTGAAACTTATTTTATAATTATGCAGTTACTTTAGCAACTACACCCGCACCTACAGTACGGCCACCTTCACGGATCGCGAAGCGTAAACCAGCGTCCATTGCGATTGGGTGGATTAATTCTACTGACATTTCAACGTTGTCGCCTGGCATAACCATTTCAACGCCTTCTTTCAGCTGGATCGCACCAGTTACGTCCGTAGTACGGAAGTAGAACTGTGGACGGTAACCATTTAAGAATGGAGTGTGACGGCCACCTTCGTCTTTAGAAAGTACGTATACTTCTGCGTCGAATTTAGTGTGCGGCTTGATTGAACCCGGTTTAGCAAGTACTTGACCACGTTGAACTTCTTCACGCTTAGTACCACGTAGAAGAACACCACAGTTCTCGCCAGCACGACCTTCGTCAAGAAGCTTACGGAACATTTCAACGCCAGTAACAGTTGTTTTCGCTGTATCTTTGATACCAACGATTTCAACTTCTTCACCTACTTTAACGATACCAGTTTCTACACGGCCAGTTACAACTGTACCACGACCAGAAATTGAGAATACGTCTTCGATTGGCATTAAGAATGCTTGGTCGATTGCACGTACTGGCTCTGGAATGTAAGTGTCAAGCGCTTCAACAAGAGCTACAACAGCGTCTTCGCCATATTGACCTGATTCACCGTTAAGTGCTGCAAGAGCAGAACCACGGATTACTGGAGTGTCGTCGCCTGGGAAGTCGTAAGTAGAAAGAAGTTCACGAACTTCCATTTCAACTAATTCGATTAACTCTTCGTCGTCTACGATATCGCATTTGTTTAAGAATACGATGATGTAAGGTACACCTACCTGACGAGAAAGAAGGATGTGTTCACGAGTTTGTGGCATTGGACCATCAGTCGCTGAACAAACAAGGATCGCACCGTCCATCTGAGCAGCACCAGTGATCATGTTTTTAACATAGTCGGCGTGGCCTGGGCAGTCAACGTGAGCGTAGTGACGAGTTGGAGAATCGTATTCTACGTGAGAAGTGTTAATTGTAATACCACGTGCTTTTTCTTCTGGAGCAGAGTCGATTGCAGCGTAATCTTTCGCTTCACCACCGAATTTCTTCGCGCATACAGTTGCAATTGCAGCTGTTAAAGTTGTTTTACCATGGTCAACGTGACCGATTGTGCCCACGTTAACGTGTGGCTTATTACGTTCAAACTTAGCCTTAGCCATGTTTATTTTCCTCGTTTACGTCGAACACAATCTGAGCAATACTCAGCCTCGACATATCGCCTAAAAAACTAGACACCTAATACTTAAAAAGCAGACTAAATAGCCTGCTTTTTTTAAATCTCATGCAACCAAGTTGCTAAACTGTATCTGGAGCTCTTATCGAGATTTGAACTCGAGACCTCTCCCTTACCAAGGGAGTGCTCTACCACTGAGCTATAAGAGCGATCATCTTCGATGATGGAGCGGGAGACGAGGATCGAACTCGCGACATGCAGCTTGGAAGGCTGCCGCTCTACCAACTGAGCTACTCCCGCACATTGTTGGTAATGTACCACTTCATTCGAAGTTAATGGTGGTGGGAGAAGGATTCGAACCTTCGAAGCTTACGCGGCAGAGTTACAGTCTGCTCCCTTTGACCGCTCGGGAATCCCACCAATATCACACTTATTGCAGTGCTCGTTCTTTACTTCACATCTCGAATTCTCTAAGATGGTGCCGGCACACGGATTCGAACTGTGGACCTACTGATTACAAGTCAGTTGCTCTACCAACTGAGCTATGCCGGCGTTTCTTAGTGTTTCGTACGTTTCGTATCGGAACGGTGTGCAGTTTAGCAAAACTTGAAATCAGTGCAAGTGTTTTTTTTAAAAAAACCGTCAAAAACTCACAAAATCAATCCGTTTGACGATAATTCAACCGCTTTGATCACTGCGCGAGCTTTTATTTGGGTTTCATTCCACTCAGATTCAGGATTTGAGTCGGCAACAAGGCCTGCGCCAGCCTGCACATAGACCTTATTTTCACGAATAACACAGGTCCGAATCGCAATCGACATGTCCATTTCGCCATGCCAGCCTAAATAACCAACAGCACCACCAAAAATTCCACGTTTTACTGGCTCAACTTCGTCAATAATTTCCATGGCACGGATTTTTGGTGCCCCAGAAAGTGTGCCTGCCGGGAAAGTTGCCTTAAAAACATCCAAGGCATCAACATCATCACGCACTTCACCCTGCACATTGGACACAATATGCATGACATGCGAATAACGTTCGATCACCATTTGATCAGTCACCTGCACTTTGCCAATTTTTGAAACGCGACCAACATCATTACGGCCCAGATCAATCAGCATTAAATGCTCGGCAATCTCTTTTTCATCAGAAAGCAAATCTTTTTCCAGGGCCAGATCTTCTTCCTTAGTTTTACCACGTGGACGCGTGCCGGCAAGTGGACGCACGGTGGCAATACCATTTTCCAGACGCGACAGGATTTCCGGCGATGAACCGACAATATGGAACGGGGTGTTATTGTCCAAGGTGCGCCCTTGTACCAGGAACAGATACGGTGATGGATTGAGATGACGCAAAGCGCGATAGACCTGTAACGGCTCACCATCAAAGTCAGACACCATACGATGCCCCGGCACCACTTGCATGACATCACCAGCACGAATGTATTCTTTGACTTTCTCAACCGAGGCAATAAAGTTGTCACGACCGGTTAAAGATTCAAAATGTGGTGCCGTATGGGTCTGTGCTTGCAGATTTACCGGTGTCGCCAGCAACTGCTCCAGCGCATCCAGTTGCGCCTGTGCTTTCTGATAGGCATCAGCATCCTTACTATCAGCGTGCACAATCAGGAATAAGGTATCTTTTAAGTTGTCAAACACGATCACGGTTTTAGACAGCATCATCCAGATATCTGGCAGGCCCACCGGATCGGCGTCTGGAATATTGTTCAGGCGCGGTTCGATATAACGCACGGCGTCATAGCCAAAGTAACCGACCAGTCCACCAGTAAAGCTTGGCAACGCCGGTAAATCGGCCTGTGTTGGCACTTTAAACTGGGCCTGGAAATCACGGATAAACTGGAAAGGATCACTGCACGGCTGCTGTAGCAGTTCGCCATTGGCCTGCTGAATAGTCAACTGCCCTTCATTGCAGGAAAACACGGTTGACTCGCCCAGGCCAATAATCGAATAGCGCGCCCAGTTTTCACCGCCTTCGACAGATTCAAACAGATAGGCCTGTTCATGCTCTTTTAAACGCGCAAACACAGACAATGGGGTTTCGGTATCGGCCAGACGCTGACGGTAGACAGGAATCAGGTTATAGCCGGCAGCTTGCAGTTGTTGATATTGGGCTTGAGTGGTCATGTTGAATCTCTTTCATTTTCGCGGGGTCATAGGAAGGTTGCTGGTAGGTGCTGACTTAGTGACGCCATCGAAAAACTACACAATCACTCATTGCGGTGTCCTTTTACATCTATTCTTACATTAGGAAGCTAATAATTCTGTCAGATTATCCACCACTTGCTGCGGCTGACAATCATAAATACTCTCGCCATGATTATAGCCATAGCTGACTACAATACAATCAATACCGGCACGACGTGCGGCTTCCACATCATTGGAAGAGTCGCCAATCATCAACACTTGGGATTTTTCTACCCCAAAGGTCTCAACACAGTGCAATAACTGGCGTGGATGCGGTTTACGTTCGCTAAACCGATCACCACCAATCACATCAACAAAATAATGGCTCATGTCCAGTGCATCTAAAATGGCGCGTGATGGCAGCTCGGGCTTGTTGGTGACACAGATCATTTTTTTCTGCTGCTGTTTGCCCCATTCCAGAAACTCCAGAATTCCGGCAAAAGGCTGGGTATCCAGACAAGGATCGGCATTGTAAATTCCTAGGAAAGTTTCCAGCAGCTGCTGATGCTGATCGGGATGCACCTCTCCGGTTAAATGCAGCAAGGTGCTGTGACAAAATACCGAGGTGCCTTTGCCAATCCAGGTGCGTACCTGTGCTTCGGTGACCATGGGCAGCTGCAAGGCATTCAGGCTCATATTCATGGCACGATACAGATCGGTGGCTGAATCGACCAGCGTACCGTCCAGGTCAAATAAAATCAGCTCACGGGTGTCAAGTTTGGCCACAGACATTTTGGTCCTCTCAAAAAATAAAGGCATGCCAAAGCATGCCTCGATTGTATGCTGTGTCGCGGTTTATTTAAACAACAGCCAGGCAATAATTGCCAGGATCACCAGCACAATAATGGTCATCAGGCCGACAGAGGCATTTTTCTGCTGCTCTTTTTCCTGCTCAACGCGTGATACAGGCTGCTCAACCGGTACCGGTTGTGGCTCTGGGGTGGCCGCGCTTAAATCGGTCCCTTCAGGAATTGGGGCCGGTTTTGGTACACCGACATTGGTTGGCATGCCATCACGTGTCAATTGTACCGATGCATCACGCTCTTTCAGCTCAGGCATACCCTGATCATTCATCTGCTGTGCCGGCGTTTTCACTGCTACAGTTTCTGTCGGCTCGGCTGCAGTAGCGGTTTCCACCACATCCAGCTCAGGAATCTGTTCTACTTCGGTGCCTGCAGGCGCAAGCGGCTCATCTGCCAACAGTTCCGGTTTGGCTGGTGCCAGGACTGAAAATTTAAAGCTGGCAAACTGGACAATATCACCCTCATGCAACGGAGTTTCCTGCTCAATCCGCAGGTCATTCACAAAGGTGCCATTGGATGAATTTAAGTCTTGTACCCACAGGTCTTCAGCTTTCAGTAGCAACGCAGCATGTTTGCGTGATACTTCAGCCGACTGCAGCACCACATCAGCTTCCTGATGACGCCCCACCAGCATGTCACGATCAACACTAATTTCCTGCCCGGTAAATTCACCCGTAATTGCTTGTAATTTCCAAGTCATAGCGAACTTCTCTTTAAATTTTTGCCCATCATAACATGCTCAAAACCAGATTCCATGTCCGCTCTGTTAAGAGCGCGGTCTTAAGGTGGTCGTGGTGGTGGTATTGGTGGTTTTGCTGACTTGCGGGCTTAAGGTCTGACGCTGCAGCGCCGGTTCTACCGCAACGGGTGTGGTCACCACAGCCGCCCCCGACTGTGCCGCAGGGGTCGCGGATGGCACCTGCTGATAACGGGTTTGATTTAGTGGAGTTTTAGACACTGGCACCCGCTGCTGATAGATATCTTCCACCCGCTCCGGCAGTTTGGCAAAATTACCATCCTGATCCAGTGCCAGTTGCAAGCTATACAGCTGACTATAACGCTGCTGCGAAATCCGGCGGATATCATTCTGATCTCCAACAATGGTCGGGTGAATAAAGATTAACAGATTACGCTTCTGATTAGACTTGCCATCGGAACGGAATAAACGCCCCAGTCCTGGAATGGCACCTAACCCCGGCACAGCCTGACGCGAATAGGCAGTGTTATCTGAAATGAGGCCACCCAAGACAATGGTCTGACCATGCTCGGCCAGAATCGAGGTCTTAATTGCACGTTTGCTGGTGACCAAGTCCTGCGCCTGTCCTTTGCTGGATTTAACCCCAGAAACTTCCTGTTCCACTTCCAGACGCACTGTGCCATTTTCGCCAATATGCGGCACCACTTTTAGGGTGACCCCGACATCCTTACGCTCAATGGTGGTATAGGGATTGACGGTACCATTTCCGGTACTGACCGAACCAGTGACAAACGGCACGTTCTCACCAACCACGATATAGGCTTCTTCATTGTCCATGGTGACAATAGATGGGGTCGACAACAGATTGGATTTGGTGGTTTCTTTTAAAGCTTGAATCAGCGCGCCATACAAACGGCGTGAACCATCACTACCTTCCTGATAATCCCCCAGCACCAGTGAGGTACCCGCGCCAATCGCACCACCGGCACCCGCTGCACCTCCAGTTAAATAACCGGCGGCAATATTTTTCAGGCTGGAACCCAAGTTATCAAAATTGATCAGGCCAATGCCGCTGCTTAAATCACCCAAGGCCCATTGCACGCCAAGCTGATCGGCATCGGTGCCTTCTACTTCAATAATCGCGGCTTCAATCAGTACCTGCTGACGGCGTGTATCCAGCTGCTGAATCGCAGATTCAATTTCACGCATCAGCTGTGGATCGGCTTTGACCACCAGGGCGTTCTGGCTACTATCGGCAATAATACTGACGCCATTACCATTAAAGCTGGTGATCTGGCTCTGCTGATCAAAACCGTTATTCAGGGTAATACTTGGCGAGGTACTGCCTGTGCTATTGCTGGATGTGCTGTTACTGCTGTTATTGACCAGACTGCTAACGCTATTGTTACTGCTGTTTTTCGTATTGGAAGATGAGCTGCTGACCGCCTGCCCCGATACCAGCCCTTGCAGAATTTCCGCCAGGCTTTGCGCACTGGCATATTTTAAGCGGAAGACTTTTAAGCCACCAAGACGGTCGGCCGCCGGCACATCCATCATTTCAATCATCTGACGGATGCGCTTGCGGGTGGCAGTATCGCCTTTAATGATAATGCGATTGGTCCGGTTATCCGCCACAATTCGCACCCGCGAGCCTTTGAGATCTTTGGCATTGCCGGTCGAGCTCATTGACTCCAATAGCCCGATCACTTCTTCGGCCTGACTGGACTGTAGCGAGATGGCTTCAATATCATTTTGGCCGGTGCCATCCAAATTACGGATGATATTTTCCAGCTGATAGATATTGCTGGCCCGGTCCGAAACAATCAGGGCATTGGTGCCGGCCACCGCAGACAGATGGGCAAATTGCGGCATTAAAGGCCGTAAAGCCGGAATCATGTCATTGGCATTGGTATTTTCCAGCCAGATGACCCGGGTCACAATCTGGTCGCCACGCGCATTCTGGCGCGCATCAAACGGAATTCCGGAGCTTTTGACATTGTTATCTGGCACCAGCTTGATGGTATTGCCCGATGGAATAGCCACTACCCCATTAACATTAAGCACGCCCAGAAACAGGTCATAGACTTCATTGCGGTTCAACGGCTTGTTGGAAATGACCGTGACATTGCCGCGCACCCGCGGATCAACCGCGAAGTTCTTACCGGTAATATCGGCCACTTCATTAATAAATGCAGTCAGGTCAGCATCACGTAAATTAATTTTCCAGGTTTGTGCATAGCTCGCCGTACTTACCATAGCCACCAGAGGTGCGCCGACCACCAATGCCCAAAGCGGACGCTCATGATTTAATAAAGCCATAATCTACCGTGTTTCCTAACCCTATAAGGTGACAAATCCGTCACTTAAAATCTTGTTGTACCGTGATGACCTGGTCACCACGCTGAACTTCCAGTCTGACCTGACCCTCCTGTCTTGCCTGTTCCAGCAATTGGGCTTCATTTTGCCCTTGTCCGACAGTCTGACCATTTAAGGATAAAATCCGGTCGCCTGGTTGTAATCCCAATCTGCTTCTGAGTGCCGCCGGTGTCCGTGCGGTAATTTCATAGCCCTGACCATTGCCACTATTCACGCCCATATCCTGTAAATAGCGTTCCCGGTCTTGCTGAATCTTTTGCACTGCCTGACCAATCGCATTTTGCGCAGTTGTTGCCGGTGCCGGATTTCTGTTGGGTGCAGCTGGGCTTTGTGTCGGCACAATCGGCTGATTCAGCCCGTTTTCAATGCCTTTAAACTCTATCTCACGGGTGGCGCCACTGCTATGACGCAAAACCACCCGATCCCAGTACACTTCAGCCAACTGATAACCACTGCCTTCAATCACATCGCCGACGCGATAGCGCTCTGCCACCTCATTGACTTTGAGCACGGCAGAAGAAAACTGGTTGGGATAACCGACCATCACGCCTTGTAATTGAAGGTTCAGATTGTCTTCGGCCTGCGTACGCTGGCTCGCTTCATGAAACAAGGCAAAACTGCTGATATTCGGTACACGCAGCTGCTGCGAACCCAGTTCGACCCGATCCAGTTGCATCGCTTGAGGCGGCGCCAGTAATAGCCAGAACAGACTGGCCAGCTTCCAGCATAAATACAGAATCAGCAGCGCCAGCAATAACGGTGCGACACGATCGGCCTGTTTCAGCTGGAGAGTCTGCAGCTGTTCCCAGATTTTCTGCATCAGAAGCCTCCCTTGAATAGCGGCTGGCGGGTACTGATTACATAGGTATCAGCACCAGCCTTGCCTTCATAAGAAGGAACATGCATCAATAAACGCTGGGTCAGCTGCACATCCAGCATCATCTCCTGATCCAGACTCAGGTTTATCATTTTCTGGTCACGTGCATCACGCACATCAATTTTCAGTTTTCCGCTTTCATCCGACAGTGTGCCTTTCAGCGTGGGCACGGTCATGCGCTCTTGACGCTGGGCAAACTGATACACCAGCTCCCCGCCGGCCCAGTTGAGCTGGCCCTGTGCCTGGGCAAACCCTTGCTGCTTGCTATAGTTCAGATCGATATTTTGTAATTGAATCGGATTGGTCGGCCATTGCCAGTCGACCAGGGTTTTTAGAGTTTCTGGCGCAACACGGCCATGTACAGCGTTCAGCATGAAGGTCCCAAAACGGTAACCCATCACGCCTTTTAATTCGGTATGACCACTATGGATTTCAACATCGGCTGCCACTTTCAGCAATAACAGGTCTAAAGGACGCGTATTCCAGCTTAAGCTGCCACGCAACTGTCCCTTGTGCCAATCTGCCTGCCCCTGCCAGATGTTGCCACTGACATTATGTAAACTCTGATTGTTTTTATAAAACTTTGAAATTAACCAAGCTGCAGGAATCTGTAATAACACAAAAATTAAAAAAGCAATGATGGCGAAAATCCACCACGTGATGTATCTCGGTTTCTTTATCATTCCACCACGACCAACCTATCTAATGCATTCATGAACAAATTGTTATTTTCATGCACACATTATGCACACTTTTTTTACAACACCAACGGATACACATAAAAAAACCAAGCAGTTCTGCTTGGTTTCGACACTCTAGTGCGCTTAGATGACAATCTGATGAAGTTTAGATCAAGAAGTCTTCAAGCTTGGCACCTTTTTCCAGTTCTGCCACTAACCAGCGCGGTTGCTTACCACGACCTGTCCAGGTTTCATTGGCATTGGCTTTATTACGATAACGCGGCTCTACCGATTTACGTACATTCTTTTTACGTTTAGACGCACCAAACTCAAGAATCTGTTCAATGCTTAAACCCGCATTTTCAGCAATTGCCAAAATCTGATTATATGCATCTTCAACTGCCTGGTCCTTTTTCGATGCAATTAATGCTTCCGCTTCTTCCTGCAAGCGCTTTAATTGTTCTACAGACAAATTACTAATATCGGGCATCATATTTACTCCACAAGTATGCTTTTATATTAATTTACTTCAATTGCATTAATACATCATATTTTTATATGAATTAAGTTTCAATCATTATTTGAAATGAAAAACAATTATTAACAGAGATAAATAATCTATTTATTCGGGATTAGAATTAATCCAGATAATGCCCCACACTATTTTCCAAAGCCAAAATACGCTGCCGAATCGACTCGGGTAATGGCATTTTCTGCATACTTTCAGAATTCACACAAACCATGATGGCTTCTGCACTCGCGACTACAGCCTGCTGCTGCTCGCTCCATAATAGATAATGCATGCGAAAAGCACTATTTCGGATTTCCTCAACCCGCACACCTATTTTTAAGGTATCCGGATAAAATACCGGACGCATATATTTGCACTGATTTGATGCCACTACCGTCGAAAAGGATTGCTGCATCATTCTGATCTGATCCATATAATGAATGCGGGCACTTTCAATATAGCGGTAATACATCACATTATTGACATGACCAAGCGCATCCATATCGCCCCATGCCACCACTTGTTGATGAATTACTGGATAATCGGTTAATTGCATGCGACTTTACCTAGATTTTAATTTTCATGAAATGACTATTATTTTCAAACACCAGATTTAACTGCTGCTGTAAATGTGGTTGATCTTTTAATGCCGATTTAATTCTTAAATAGTTCATTAAAATATGTTCCGGATATAAATCCAGAAGCTGTGCTGCATCGTCATGACGACCGGTAGCTTCCAATATATGCCATTTGGCAAAACTCAATACCGGTAAAGCAGGATATTGCTGTTCCCACTGATTCAGATAATCTTCAATCTTGAGATAATCCGGTACCGGTTTTAACAGCTGCTGCTGGAACCATAAATAGAACACATCCTGATGAAACTGTTCAGACAGTAAATGCACCGCCAGATGCTCCTGCTGCTCTCCCATATCGCTTAAGCGTACCAGCACTTTTAACCACAGCACTTTAATCGCATACGGCTGGGTAAATATCTGCCCTGACAGATTGCAATAACGCTGTTTTAAATCCTGCAATGCTTCCGGTGTGGCCTGCTCAAAATGCTGCAAGATTTGCTCAAGCCATAACTGCTTGCTGTCCAGCCCTAAATGCCCATATTGGGTCGCACGCAAATATAACCATGGATACTGCAGCGCAAACTCTCCCCACAGTGCGGTTAAGCGCTGTTCATAGGCTTGTTTAACATCTTTGAGCCACGGCGACAGTTGATGGCCATTTAAAAATTCCAGATGGGTCAGGGCTTTTTCCGGTTGCTGCTGCGCCAGATAAATTTCAATACGCTGCAACTCGGCCAGCTCAAAGGCCATGGCCTTGCTCTGGTTTAACATCTGCAAAGCCACCGGATAATCCTGCTGCATCAGCGATAGGCGTGAATGAATCACGGCTTTTAATAAACCAGACTGGTTAAATACCTGACGGATAAAGGCGTCCTGCTCACGCGCGGCATCCAGCAGCCAGATTACTGCCATTTGCTCATAAGGATGTAAATGCTGGAAATCAAACACCGCTGCCTGCTTACGCTGTTCACGGCTTAAATAACGCTTTAGCATCGCCCAGATCAGCTGCACCACCAGACTGATCAGCATCAATAAAATTAAAAGCACCCAGATATTGGTCTGTAGCTGCCAGTCACGCCAATACAGGTAAACATAGCCCGCGCCATAGCCATAACTGAATACACTGAGCAAGGCCACCAGCACTAACGTGACCAAAACATAGGCCAGAACAATCTGCTTCATGATCATTCATCCAATAAGGTGCGGCTGGTCAGCACCGGCACAGGAATCACGGTCAGGCTCTGAATTTCCGCCAATTCAGCGCTTAACTGCTGCGCCCCCCGATCCGGCAGCAGCTGTAACAGATGAAAAATTTCAGTCAGCTCCTGCTGATAATTCAGATATTGGCCTTGTCCTAATAACTGACGTGCCAGTAATAAACGCAACTGCGCTTCTTTTAACAGCAATTGACGCTGACTAAGTACAGTCGCTGGCTGCTCGGCGGCTTCCAGTTTCAACCACTTATGCCAGAAGGCCGGATTGGCCTCTTGCGCCGGCTGCAGTTGTGGCTGCTGGATTTCCTGACGCAACAGCTGATCCAGCTGCTGTAGAGCCTGAGTGACCTGCTGCTGCTGGGCACTGCGCTGTGCCGCAAATTGCTGGATCAGCTGCCGGTCTTTGCTCAGGGTTTGATGCAGGCTTTCGGCCAAGGCCGGTGACAAAGCCCACTGATTCAGCTGAACATCCAATACTGCCAACTTTTCCAGTGCATACGGATATTGCGCCTGCTTTAAGGCAAATTCGATCAGTTCCAGCTGCTGTTGAAGCATCTGCTGCGGCGTGATCGTGGTCTGGCTGATCTGCACTGTAGTATTAGTTGCAGGCGCACTTGAAGATGCTGACGGTGAAGGATTGCTACTCTGGCGCTGCAAAGCCACTAGCTGGTCATTGAGATTGGCGCGGCTTTTTTCCGCCTGATGCATACTCTGAGACAATTCGGACTGCTGCGCCGTTATTTTAAATACGTCATAGCTCAGCTTTAACATCCAGGCCAAGCCGATGATCAATAATAAAATAAGTAGCTTCTTCATGCGTGTCCTGATTTAAGCTCAATCTGCTGCAGTATTGTTTCTGTTTTTAAATTCGTCAACTTGATCAGTTGAAAACGGGTGTGATGCTGTTGTTGATAATCCATCAACAGCGCTTCCAGGCGGTCACCCAGCACCAGATAACGTCCCCGGTTCAATAATTCTTTTTGCGCTTGACTCAGCCGCAACCAGTTTAACCAGCTGGCCTCACTGCTAATCAGCATCCAATAGTCCCGGTGCTGCTGCAGTTGTGGCAATAGCGCGGGCATCTGCTGAATGGACGCGGCCGGACACTGACGCTGATATAAAATAAAATTCAGAATCTGCATTCCGGCCTGTTGCAGGCTGTCCATCATAAACTGACGACCGCCTTCACCGCGCCAGAAGGCAATACATGAACCGGCCGCCAGGGATTTTAATAAAGGCAGTTCCAGCATCCCTTCCGAGGTTTCAACCTCCGGCACGGCGCTCGAAATTCCGTATTCTGCCAGTACCTGCGCCGTTTTTTCACCAACCGCAATCCACTGTAAATGTTGTAATTGATCGAGATGAATACCGCTTTGCGCCAGATACTCCATCCCGATGTGTACCGCGGTCGGGCTGACCACCACAATCCGCTGCGCCTGCAGTAATTGCTGGTACAGCTGTGCCAATGCATCGGACCAGGGACAGGCCTGTAATTCCAGCAGAGGCAGCTCAATCACCGACCAGGCCTGTTGCCTTAAAGCCTGTGACAAGGTACAGGCACGATCGGCCGGGCGGGTATTAATAAACAGCATCTTAATATAAGGCTTTTAGCAGCTCACCTGCCCCTTGTGCCAACAGGTTCTGTGCCAGTTGTTCACCCAGCTGTTCGGCCTGCTCGGGTGCGGCACTGAGCTGTGCGCTTAACAAGGTCTGGCCATCGACACTGCCCACCCGGCCTTCCATCGACAGCTGGCCATCTTTTAAAGTGGCATAACCGGCAATCGGCACCTGACAGCCACCTTCCAGATAAGCATTAAACGCACGTTCTGCGCGTACACAGACATTGGTTTCATCATCCATCAACGGCAAAATCAGCTCGAGTACGGCCTGATCATTAGTCCGGCATTCCAGCCCCAAAGCGCCCTGACCCACGGCCGGCAAACTCACTTCAGGCGCGAGCGTATGACGAATCCGCTCACTAAGGCCCAAACGCTTCAGGCCGGCACTGGCCAGAATAATCGCATCATATTGACCTGCATCCAGCTTGGACAGACGGGTACCAACGTTACCGCGCAAATCAATAATCTCCAGGTCAGGGCGTGCTTTTAAAATCTGGCATTTACGGCGCAAACTGGACGTTCCGACTTTGGCACCCTGCGGCAAGTCCTGAAAGCTGGCATAAGTATTGGACACAAAGGCATCCAGCGGATCTTCACGCTCGCAAATCACCGCCAGGCTTAAGCCTTCTGGTAGCGCCATTGGCACATCTTTCATGGAATGCACAGCAAGGTCAGCACGACCATCTAGCAAAGCTGCTTCTAATTCTTTGACAAACAGTCCCTTGCCCCCAATTTTGGCTAAGGGGGTATCGAGAATTTTATCACCCTGGGTCACAAAGGTGACCAACTCCACGTTTAGACCGGCATGTAAGGCTTCTAAACGCGCACGAATGTGTTCCGCCTGCCATAATGCCAGCGGGCTTTGTCGAGTTGCAATTTTCAGGGTGTTCATCATGTCAGTGAAAGCAAATAAAAGGATTCCCTTAAACTTAACCTGATCGCTTGAAAATGCAAGTCAATTTGCACCCTGAGATGGCGAAAAAGCCATTTCAGCCGGTGCTTACAGTTTCTGAATACGTTCTCTTAAGGTCGGTAAATGACGACGGCTTACTGCCAGACGTTCTTCCAGTTCACGACAACGCACCTGATATTGACCGGTATTAATCACTTCCAGTCCTTCAAGATAATGAATCGAGACCAGTGCATTGCGATGAATCCGAATAAACTGATCGGCAAATTCATGCTCCAGGTCTTTTAAGGTTTCGTCAATCAGCACGCTGCCATTTTTATGGCGCACGGTGACATATTTTTGATCTGCTAAAAAATAATAAATATTTTCTACAGGCACCAGTTCAACACCACGATAAGTTTTCGCCGTGATCTGGTGGCGTTTTATATTCAATTCTTCCATATTTTCTTTTTGTTTTATGTGACTCAGCTGGGCTTGCGTGAGTTTGGTTAAGTGATCTAAAACCTGCTGCAATTCCTGTTGCATGACCGGTTTTAACAAATACCCTTCTGCCTGCGATTTAAATGCATCAAGTGCATGCTCATCATAGGCGGTACAAAAGACAATTGCCGGCATGGAGTCAAGCTCGCGCAAATGCTGGGCGCAGCTTAGTCCATCCATTTCTGGCATCTGAATATCTAATAACACGACATCTGGCTGATGTTCATCTGCTAGCTCAATGGCCTGCTCACCATGACTGGCGGTTGCCACCACCTGATGTCCAAGTTGAGTCACCAAGCGGGCCAAACGCTCAGTTGCAAGAGGTTCATCATCACAGATCAGAACATCCATTTATCCCTCCTTTACGTTAAATCATTTATTTTTATAGCTTAACGTGAATTTTTTTTTATTTATATGGATACTGTACCACGGTGGTATACATGCCCTCCCCTGCATACGTTTGAAAGACCACCTTTCTTCCATAAAAGGCGCGTAGACGCTGTTGCACATTTTGAATTGCAATACCATGTCCTTGTCGTAAATTCATTTTAGCGTTTACGTAAGGGTTTGTAATGACGATATTGACTTGATTTTCCAAAATTTCTACCAATACGCTAATGGTACTCGGTCTGGATATTTTTTCAACACCATGAAAAATACTATTTTCCAGTAAAGGTTGTAAAGTTAATAAGGGAATTTGTACCTGACTGAGCAGTTGCGGCTGTTCAATTTTCCATTCCACCTGCAAGCGTTCACCCAGACGAATCTGCTCAATCTCCAGATAACGCTGGCATAATTCAACTTCTTCCTGCAGCTTGACCAGCTTGACTTCCTGTAAACTGGCACGAAACAGACGTGACAGATTGAGCAGCATCTGCTCGGCTTTTTCAGGATCAATCGCAATCAGGCTAATGACATTATTTAAACTGTTGAATAAAAAATGCGGATGGATACGCGCTTGCAAGGCATGCACCTTGGCCTTTAGAGCACTTTGCTCGCGCAGATAATTCTGTTCGCGCAAATATAAATAGCGAAAACAGAATGCTCCCAGCAAGATGCCATAACTTAAATGCAAATCCAGCCCGCCCCCCAGCTCGGCTGCAGTCAAGTCACGCAGATGAAAATTCTGGCCAAAATGCGTCAGCAGATTCAGGCTTAAAGTGGTCACCAGTACAATTAGCTGTAGCAATAAAAAACCAAAACCGAGCGAAAAGCCCAGACTCATCCGGCCCAAACGTCTTTGAAAATATTCAATAAAGGCAGTAAAGGCCAGCAGCACCCAGTTAATATACAGCACATATTGCAGCAGCCTTGAGCCGGTTAATGCCTGCCAGCCCTGCGCTTCAGCCAGTGCCAGCACCATGGCCAATACATTGCTGGCAATAAATAATTCAATTAGATGTTGCCAACGCCCTATTTTCGTAAAAAAATAACTGTAATTTTTTTCATCAGCCGTATCTGCAAAAGATGATCTCACCTGCCCTTCGGCAAGTGATTCCGAATTTGTTATACTCGTTTTCAAATTACTGCTTTTTATTCTATTGAGCCGACATGACCACATCTTCTAATTCCTCAAATCCGTCACAAACCCAGACTTCGGGTATGTGGGGCGGTCGTTTCTCTGAAGCTACTGACGCATTTGTTGCTGAATTTACAGCATCTGTCCAATTTGACCAACGCTTTTATAAACAAGATATTGCCGGTTCAATCGCCCATGCAACCATGTTGGCCAAAGTTGGCGTGCTGACTGCACAGGAACGTGACGACATCATCAACGGCTTAAACACCATTAAAGCCGAAATTGAAGCGGGTCAGTTTGAATGGCGTATTGACCTTGAAGATGTGCACATGAACATCGAATCACGCCTGACCCAGCGTATTGGCATTACCGGTAAAAAACTGCACACCGGCCGTAGCCGTAACGACCAGGTGGCGACCGATATCCGTCTGTATGTGCGTGATGAAATTGATGCCATTTTAGAATTATTGAAAAAACTACAAACCGGTATTCTAAGCCTGGCGGCAAAGAACACTGACACGATTATGCCGGGCTTCACCCATTTACAAACTGCTCAGCCTGTGACTTTTGGTCACCACCTTATGGCCTGGTTTGAAATGCTGGTGCGTGACTCTGAGCGCTTAATTGACTGCCGTAAACGTGTGAACCGTATGCCACTCGGTTCTGCTGCTCTGGCAGGCACCACCTACCCAATCGACCGTGCCTATACCGCAGAATTACTGGGCTTTGATGCCGTTGCTGAAAACTCGCTGGATGCAGTATCTGACCGTGATTTCGGGATTGAATTTAACGCCGCTGCATCGCTGATTATGATGCACCTGTCGCGTATGTCGGAAGAACTGATTCTGTGGACCTCAGCCCAGTTTAAATTTGTGAATATTCCTGACCGTTTCTGTACCGGCTCATCAATCATGCCGCAAAAGAAAAACCCGGATGTCCCTGAACTGGTTCGCGGTAAAACCGGCCGTGTCTATGGCGACTTAATGAGCCTGTTGACCCTGATGAAAGGTCAACCACTGGCCTATAACAAAGACAACCAGGAAGACAAAGAGCCTCTGTTTGATGCAATTGATACTGTACGTGGTTCACTGATGGCGTTTGCTGACATGATTCCGGCATTGGTGCCTAACATTGCAGAAATGCGTGAAGCGGCGCTGCGTGGTTTCTCTACTGCAACCGACCTTGCGGATTACCTGGTGAAAAATGGCGTTGCTTTCCGTGATGCCCATGAAATTGTTGGTAAAGCGGTCGCACTGGGCGTACAGGAAGGCAAAGACCTGTCTGAACTGACCCTGGAACAGCTGCAACAGTTCTCTGACCTGATTCAGGCCGATGTATTTGAAAAAGCCTTGACTCTGGAAGCTTCAGTGAATGCACGTAACCATATTGGGGGGACTGCTCCAGCACAAGTCGCTGCTGCGATTGAACGCGCCCACGCCCGTTTAGAGCAACTTTACGCTTAATCTTAAATTCGGAGTATGGATATGTCTCGACAAGTATTTTGCCGTAAGTATCAACAAGAAATGGAAGGCTTGGACTTTGCCCCGTTCCCGGGTGCCAAAGGTCAGGAATTATTTGATACCGTGTCTAAACAGGCCTGGAACGAATGGCTGAAACATCAGACCACGCTGATCAATGAAAAGCGTTTAAATGTGTTTGAAGCAGATGCGAAAAAGTTTCTGGAAGAACAACGCGAAAAATTCTTCAATAATGACGAAACCTTAGAAAAAGCCGAAGGGCTAAAGCCTGAGTAAAACTTAAAGCGCTGCTTTAAGTTTTACGCAAGACAAGGACGAAGTCCGCGTAGGCTTTCATGCAAAAAGAATCTCCATTTTTGGGGATTCTTTTTTATGCACGGTTGTAAAAATTACGTAAGACAAGCGAAGCGCGTAGTTTCAAATGTCTCAAAGGAGTCTGAAGAGGCTCCTTTTTTATACTCGATACTGCTCCGCCACGCCGCAAGACGAGAAGCTGTGCTTCGAGTAAAAAAGAAAGCGCTGCTTTAAGTTTTACGCAAGACAAGGGCGAAGTCCGCGTAGACTTTCATGCAAAAAGAATCTCCATTTTTTGGGGATTTTTTTATGCACGGTTGTAAAAATTACGTAAGACAAGCGAAGCGCGTAGGCTTAAATTTGAAAGGCTCCAGAAATGGAGCTTTTCTTTTACTCTATCCAAACCCAAGATCAACCACTGCACATAGGGTTTTATCTCGGAAGATGCTTTTAGCCTTTAATCCAAAAAAATTTCATCGATAAAAAATGAATTCCTCTTCATTCACCCATTTCAGGCTTGGCACAGAAAAAGTAGATGAACTCTGTTGTTTTCCAGCCGCAAGCTCCCTGTTTATAGTGAGCTTAAGGTGATTGGTTTTTATTGAATTGACAGGTATATCTGGACAACTATAAAGTTTTACTTCACCAAAATCAGGGGTTTATAATTTAGATTAAAATTAACCTATTTAACCGATTAGTATTGTAACTGGCCGATACATTTGTTCATAAAACTCAACATTAGACTACAATAAGCTTAAAGATTTCCGCGCATCATCTTCCTATAATAACAATCAAGGAGATGGAAGCATCTCTTATAATAGATATAAATATCCCCGATTTCGATCTCAGATTTCCCCCAAAATCTGGGATTTTTTTTATCCATTTTTTGCGTAATCCATAAAAAAAGCCTGAAATTATTTCAGGCTGTTTCTGGTATTCAAACTTAGCGTTCTTGAACTTTCTGTTCAATTTCTTCCATGCTGGTATGACGCACATCCAGACCTTTGACCATATAAATCACTTGCTCGGAAATATTACGCGCATGGTCACCAATCCGCTCTAGGGAACGCAGTACCCACATTACATTGATGACACGGGAAATATGACGCGGATCTTCAATCATATAGGTCATTAAGGTCCGGGTGGCCGACTGGTATTCACGGTCGATATCGGCATCGGCCAGCAGTACACGTAAAGCCTGATCGACATCCAAACGGGCAAAAGCATCCAGCGCATCATGAATCATGACTCGCACCTGGTTACCAATATGACGGGTCTCCATATAACCGCGCGGCGAGCCCCCTTCTTCACATAGGCTTTGTGCAATCCGGGCAATTTTGGCCGCTTCATCGCCAATACGTTCCAGGTCGGTATTGGCCTTGCTCATGGCAATCACCATGCGCAGGTCAATTGCTGCAGGATGACGGCGCGCCAAAATCAGGGTTAATGCTTCATCAATTTCAGTTTCCAGACGGTTCACCGCATTGTCCTGAAATTGCACCTCTATTGCCATCGCGGCATCTGTGTCCAGCAATGCATGAATCGCATTGGCCACCTGCTGTTCTACCAAGCCACCCATGGTCATGAATTTTGTATTGACATCCTGTAGATCTTCATTAAATTGAGAAGAAATATGGTGATTTAACACAGGATTATTTGGACTCAAGAGATGTACTCCAATGCAATAATAACGGACTTATTTGATCATTGATTATTAAATCACATTAAACATTAAGCTTTTATGACAATTTAAACAAGTGCCCGATTTCATCATTTTATTTTATTGAAATTTAAGGTTTTTCTATTAACCACAAGTTCATCTCGGCCAGATCTTTTTCACTGAGTTGCCCCACCGACGCCCTGAGGCGCAGCACATTAATCAGATAATCATATTTGGCATTCAAATAGTCCTGCTTGGCCGAAAAAGCATTACGCTGGGCCAGCAGGACATCGACCATGGTTTTTAGGCCTTCATGATATTGGGCACGCGATGCGCGCGATACCAGTTCTGCCGATTGCATGGCCGCCTGTCGTGCCTGTAACTTGGACTGATCGGTTTCCACCTGCAAATAGGCACTTTTTACATCGGTATTGGCTTTACGGATGGCCGCATCCAGCTCGGCTTCGGCTTTATCGACATTCACCGCTGCTTTCTGGATATTGCGCTGGGTACGGCCGCCGGTAAACACATTCCAGTTCATTTCAATACCGACCTGATCAAACTGGCCATCCTGAGAAATCAGGCTTTGTGGCGTCTGCTTGTTATAGCCATAAGTGCCGACCGCTTCAATTTGCGGATAACGCGCGGCCTGCTCGACCCGTTTCTGGTCTTCGGCATAACGCTGCTGCAAGCGGGCCTGTAAAATGGACAGGTTCTGACTTTGTGCCAGCTCGGTCCATGCCTCTAAACTGGCCGGATAAGGCTTTTGGAACTGAAAGTCATCTCGCAGTACCGCCAGATTTTCACGATATGGCCCGATCAGCTGCGCCAGTTGTTCCTGTGCCAGCACCAGCTGCACATGGGTAGCAATCCGGTTGGCCTTGGCATTTTGATATTGCGCCTCGGCTTCGCTGACATCACTGCGCGCGACCAGTCCCTCGCGCAGCTTGGCATTCATCATGTTCAGCTGTTCCAGCAGTGCCTGCTCTTCCTGCAAATAGGCCGTCGTTAAAGACTGCTGGCGCAGCACATTAAAATAGGCTTCGGCCACATTTAAAATATGCTCCTGCTTTTGCAGTCTTAAGGTGACTTCACTGAGACTGAGTGAGGTTTTGACCTGTTTTAGGCCTTCCCAGGCATCCCAGCGGAATAAAGGCTGGCGTGCAGTGACACTCACCTGACGGGTGGTGGTTGCTGAAGGTGACAGGCTTTCAGAGCTGACTGGAAAACCTGGAATTGTCGCAGCATTGGCGTCCTGACTGCGCCGGGTGATATTGCCAGACACAGTCACGGTCGGCAGCAAATTGCCTTTGGCAATGCCTAAATTCAGTTGATCGGCTTCATATTGCAGCAGATTGGCCTGCCAGTTCGGATCGGTGGCTTTGGCACGCTCATAGGCCTCGACCAGATCCAAGGCTTGCGTCCAAGGGCTAAACAACAGCAGGCCCAATATACATATTTTTTTCTTCATTTTATTCGTTTAACTCATCTCGCCAAAATGGCCATGTCTCAGTCAAGCATTGACTCAATTTGCTCCATAGTAGCGATTTATCGCATTTTTTTCGTATGTTTTTGATTATTTTTTTATATTTTACCGCTTTAACCCGAGCAGCAAGCTGTCCAGTTGAGTTGAGCCAGGAGCGCACTCACAGCCATGTAACCAAACTTCAGCACAACGCTACAATTCGCCGGCCCGAAGCTGGTTACAATAGCGCCATACATTCCGCACTTGTTGTTTTTTGCTGCTTTTTTTAATTGGGTTATCGTGAAGCTTATTTCTCCCCGCTGGCGTACTTTACTGCTCAGTTTATGTTCTGCAATGGTTTTGACCGCGTGTCAAAGGTCAGAACCTCCTGTGGTCATTGAACAGAAGCCGAAGCAGGCTGTGGCTGAACAGGCGGTCGATTTAAAGTCGATCTGCCGCGGCATTGAACAGGAAATGCGCGAGATTAACCAGCAGCGCACCACCTTTGCCCTGGAACAGATTAACCAGGATTTAAAAGTCTGTTTGCCACTAATGGATTTCCCCGACCAGCAGCATCTGCTGGAACTGTCTGCCCAGATGTACCAGAATTTTCTGAAAGTCGAACGTACCGCCCAGCAGCAGACCGCTTTTGATCAGTATGCCTTTGATCTGGCCCAGCATCCCACCATTCAGCAAAGCCATTTCGAACAGTTTGCCTTACGCGACCAGTATCTGCTGAAACACAAAGGTCAGGCCTATGTCGACCTGTATGATGCCGGTGAAGGGCAACTGGTCTATCGGCGTAATCCGCAGTACCTGGCTCGTATTTTTGCGCCTTATCTGCCCGATGCCGAACGGATTTTTATTGAAAATCTGGCCGAACAGAATATGCAGCGTCCGATTCGTGATGGCGGCCTGACCATTGATGCCCAGGAAGTGGTGCGTCGCGCCCTGTTCTGGGAAGATTATGTCAAAAACTATCCTGACAGCAGTTATATCCGCGATGCGCGTTATCTGGATCAGGTCTATCGTATGTTCCTGTTTAAAGGCACCTTAAATACCCCGGTTTCAGACAGCTATGAAGCAGAATATGCGATTCAGCCCAGTGTCTGGTATGAAATTGAAAAGCTGGCCAAGCTGGAGCAGTCACGACTGGCAGATCAGGCGCGTAAATTCCGCAGCTTTGTACAGATGTCGCCACAGGAACGGCGTAACCGTATTCCAGTCAGCCTGACCGCACAGGAACAAAACAATGAACGTGCCAACACCCTGGCGCTAAAGCAGCTGTCCCATTATCTGGATTTACCGCTAAACGGCTTAAGTCCGACCCGTGACTGTTTTAGCGATGCGGTCTGTATGCCTTATCAGAATAACTAAGCCACCCACCAATTTGGCAGTTTTATCACTGGCCTTTTTAAGCCAACCTGTTAAGATTTAAGCAGCTTGACGGAGCGCGAGTAAATCCTCGCTGAGATTGTGTAATTGTCTAACCGTATAGATGATTAAGCACAAGTACCGTTGAACCTGATCAGGTTAACACCTGCGTAGGAATCAAGCGCAACTAAACCTTAAGTTTCGATTTATTATTCAGGATAAATCCGTTTCGTTTTGGTCGTGCTTGATTCGTTGATGCTCTTCATAAGGATCATGGTATGAACCAATTAACGAATCTTTCTTCTGAGGCCATTTCTGCTCAACACGAGCAAGATGCCAAAGACCTCACCCGTATTTTACCCGCTTCGAGCAAAGTCTATATTCAGGGCTCACGTGAGGATATCCGTGTCCCGATGCGCCAGATTGAACTGACTGAAACCCCAACCAGTTTAGGCGGTGAACACAATCCGCCGGTAATGGTCTATGACACCTCTGGCGTTTACACCGACCCGGAAGTCAATATTGATCTGAACCAGGGTTTACCGAATGTGCGTGAACGCTGGATTGAAGAGCGTAACGATACAGAAATTCTGGATCAGCTCAGTTCTAAATTCGGTCAGGAACGCCTGCGTGACATCCGCACTGCCGACATCCGTTTTGCCCATATCCAGAAACCGCGCCGGGCCAAACGCGGGCATAACGTGACCCAAATGCACTATGCCAAACAGGGCATTATTACTCCGGAAATGGAATACATCGCCATCCGTGAAAACCTGCGCCAGCAGCAAGGCGTCGATATGCGCCAGCATCCGGGACAAAACTTTGGCGCACAAAATCTGCGTGAAATTACCCCGGAATTTGTACGTCAGGAAGTCGCTGCCGGCCGCGCCATTATTCCCGCCAACATTAACCACCCTGAAATTGAGCCGATGATTATTGGCCGTAATTTCCTGGTGAAAATTAATGCCAATATTGGTAACTCGGCACTGGGTTCCGACATTGCCGAAGAAGTGGCGAAAATGACCTGGGCCACCCGCTGGGGCGCCGATACCATCATGGACCTATCGACCGGGAAAAATATTCATGAAACCCGCGAATGGATTATCCGCAACTCGCCGGTGCCAATTGGTACCGTGCCAATTTATCAGGCGCTGGAAAAAGTTAACGGCGTAGCAGAAGACCTGACCTGGGAAATCTTTAAAGACACCCTGATTGAACAGGCCGAACAAGGTGTGGACTACTTCACCATTCATGCTGGGGTACTGCTGCGTTATGTACCGCTGACCGCCAACCGCCTCACCGGTATTGTGTCACGTGGTGGTTCAATCATGGCACAGTGGTGTCTGGCGCATCATGAAGAAAACTTCCTGTATACCCACTTCGATGAAATCTGCGAAATCATGAAAGCCTATGACGTGTCGTTCAGTCTGGGCGATGGTCTGCGTCCGGGCTGTATCCAGGATGCCAATGATGAAGCACAATTCAGCGAACTTCGCACCTTGGGCGAGTTAACGCATCGCGCCTGGGAACATGATGTGCAGGTGATGATTGAAGGCCCGGGCCATGTGCCAATGCATATGATCAAGGAAAATATGGATCTGCAACTGGAAGTCTGCAAAGAGGCGCCGTTCTATACCCTTGGTCCGCTAACCACCGATATTGCACCGGGCTATGACCATATTACCTCGGCCATTGGGGCCGCCATGATTGGCTGGTATGGCACGGCCATGCTGTGCTATGTGACGCCAAAAGAGCATTTAGGTCTGCCGAACAAGAAAGATGTTAAAGACGGTATTATCACCTACAAGATTGCTGCACATGCCGCCGATCTGGCCAAAGGCCATCCGGGTGCGCAGGCGCGTGACAATGCCCTGTCCAAAGCCCGCTTTGAATTCCGCTGGGAAGATCAGTTTAACCTGAGTCTGGACCCGGATACGGCGCGCAGTATGCATGATGAAACCTTGCCGAAAGAAGCACACAAATCGGCGCACTTCTGTTCGATGTGTGGACCGAAATTCTGCTCCATGAAAATCACCCAAAATGTGAGAGATTATGCGCAAAATCAGAATCTTGCTAAAGAAGCCATGCAAAGCGACACAGAGGTTGCGGAAGGTCTCAAAGCCATGAAGGAGACCTATCAGCAGACTGGTCAAAAATTGTACCACGACGTCTAAACTATCGAAAAAGAGTTTGTGTTCCATTTAATCTCAGTTAGGATGAAAACTGATGTTCTTCATCCGTATGATGTTTTATGGAAATACTTAAACAGGCGACCTATGGTCGAAATGAACTGCGCATTCAACAGCGTGAATTCTTGTTTCGTGGCTTTATTCAGGTTGAAAAAGTCAGTCTGAGCCATCGCCTGTTTAATCAAAACCACTATACACCGGTCATTCATCGGGAGTTGATTCAACGCCCGGAGGCAGCCGGTGTATTGTTATATGATGAAAAAAAACATAAATTTGCATTAATAGAACAATTTCGTATTGGGGCAATGGATGATCAGGATTCTCCCTGGCAACTTGAAGTCATTGCGGGCGTACTCGATGGTGATGAATCACCGGAAAGCTGCATTCGCCGTGAAACCCTAGAAGAATCAGGCTGCGAAGTTGAAGAACTGCAGCATCTGTTTACCTTCTATCCTTCTGCAGGGGCTTGTGCGGAAATCTTTCATTTATATAGTGCGAAAGTAAATTTGCCGGAACAAGGCGGTGTGTTTGGTCTCAGTGAGGAAGGCGAAAATATTCAATTGCATATTTTTGAATATGAGCACTTACCCATCTTATTGGCCAATGGTCGGCTCAGGAATGCGCCGCTGATCATCGCCCTGCAATGGTTACAACAACAAATTAAACCATAAGGAATGTCTAAGGGGCCAGGCATGACTTTTATAAGCAAAAATACACAAAGCTGGACCATCGTCCAGATTTCAGACACACATTTAATGGATCAGGAAGACCTTAAATTTGTGCAGATGAATCCGGAACACAGCTTTCATGGCATCATGCGCGATATTCAGCAACGCTATCCTGAGCTGGATGCCATTGTTCATACCGGGGATCTGGCACAGGTGCCGGTGCCGGCGACCTATGCGCGCTATCTGGCATTTATGCACCGCCTAAATATTCCGTTTTATCAGATTCCGGGCAATCATGATGAAGTGGAGTATTTTCCGTTTCACCAGCAGCAAAACCGGGTACATGCCATTCATTTGGGACGCTGGACCATCATGCTGCTGAACAGTGCGGTCAAGAACCAGATTGATGGCCGGATTGAACCATCCCAGCTCGCGCAACTGGACCAGCTGTTAACCGAACATGCCGGCCAGCATGTGATTCTGGCCTGTCATCACCATCCTTTTGCCATGCAGTCGCATTGGGTCGATCAGCACAAACTGAAAAATACCGCAGATCTGACTGAAGTGATGGCCAAGCATCAGAATATTAAAGCGGTTTTATTTGGCCACGTGCATCAGGATTCACTGAATATCTGGAACAATATTCCTTTTTATTCAACACCTTCAACCTCAGTGCAGTTTAAACCGCACAGTGATGATTTTGCCCTGGGACAGGAAGCACCGGGCTATCGGGTCTTGCATTTAAAGGACAATGGCGAGTTCGACACACAGGTGCATCGTGTTGAAAATTTGGTCGGTCAAATAAATAATGAAATTTCAGGTTATTAACTTTTCATTTTATTCTTTTTGCTTTAAGTTATGGCTGCGAAGGAAAACGTGATACGACGAAATCCAAACATCAAAGACTATCAATATACATAAAAAGTCTATATGATGACGACCCCCGAAGGGATAATCTTCTCCTTGGGAGTGGATAAAAACACTTGCATATCACCATATTTTTTGCGTATAGATAATACGTATATGATGAGGAATGCCCTACATGGCGAATGACAACCAAAATCAAGTCTTGGACGAACAAACAGATGTTGTAGAGGAAAAATCTACAAAGCGCGTGCGTAAGACAAAGCCAAAGGCGTCAGAAGGTGGTTCTACTGCTAGCTTATTTGGTATTGAGCCTTATCAGCCGAAAAAAAATGAAGAATATATGTCTGAGGGCCAGCTTGAGCACTTCCGTCAGATTCTCTTGGCCTGGAAAGCCGAGCTGATGTCTGAAGTTGATCGTACGCTAAACACAATGCAAGATGAAAATACTGCATTGCCTGACGTAAACGACCGCGCCACTCAGGAAGAAGAGTTTGCCATCGAGTTACGTACCCGTGACCGTGAACGCAAACTGATCCGTAAAATTGAACAATCCATTGAAGCCATTAAAAACGATGACTACGGTTTCTGTGAAACCTGCGGAATCGAAATTGGTTTACGCCGTTTAGAAGCGCGTCCAACTGCGACTTTGTGTATTGACTGCAAAACTTTGGCAGAAATCAAAGAGAAGCAAAATAACGGTTAAGCATGTCTATTCGTAATCCCTCCCTGCCCCTCCCTTTGATAAAGGGAGGGAAAGCTGAAGAGAATTACGTGGGCCGGTTTGCGCCATCGCCAACCGGCCCTTTGCATTTTGGTTCCCTCATTACCGCGGTGGCCAGTTATTGCGATGCCAAGGCCCAGCATGGGCGCTGGCTGGTCCGTATTGAAGACACTGACATTCCCCGTATTTATCCCGGCAGTGAAGCGCATATCCTGCGTTCTTTAGATGCCTTTCAGTTCGAGCCGGATGGCGAGATTCTGTTTCAAAAAGACCGTTTGGCCATTTACGAAGACGTTCTTGAGCAACTCGCCGAGCAAGGCTGGGTCTATGCCTGTCAGTGCACGCGTAAAATGCTCGGTTCCAATCATATTTATGCTGGCACCTGTCGCAATCTGCAACTCCCCTTTGCACAGCAGGCCATCCGCCTGAAAGTGACCGATACAGACATCTGCTTTGAAGACCGCTTGCAGGGCCGGCATTGCTCCAACCTGCAACAAGATCTGGGGGATTTTGTCTTAAAACGCCGTGACGGGATTATTAACTATCAGCTGGCCGTGGTGGTCGATGACTATCTGCAAGGCATTACCGATGTCGTCCGCGGCGCCGACCTTTTGGACAATACCGAACGACAGATCTGGCTTGGGCGGGTGCTGGGCTATCCGGAACTGCGCTATCTGCATTTGCCGCTGGCCATGAATGATCAGGGGCAAAAACTCTCCAAGCAGAACCTGGCCCAGCCGCTGGATTTAAATCAGGCTCCTCTGCTATTACAACAGGCGCTCACGGCTTTGCACCAACCCCCGGTAGTTTTAGACACCCCGGCACGTATGCTGCAGCAAGCCATTGCCCAGTGGTCAATTGAGGCCATTCCACATACAACTCAGCTACAGGGCAGCTACGCATAACTACACAATTTGCGCTAATCTAGAAAAAAATAACTGCAAGATGGGATTACTATGTTTTTTATTTTCGGGATTGGTCCAAAAACCAAAGTGCTGGAGAAAAACCAGTTTGTCTGTCCGGTCTGTCGCACCCGCACCAGCTATGAACTGAAGCAGCAGCGCAATTATTTTTCCTTATTTTTTATTCCTTTAATTCCGCTATCCAAAGCCAAAGGCAGCTTTGTCAAATGTCTGAACTGTAAAACGGAAATGCCAAGCACAGTGTTGCACCATGCTCAGCCAGATCCATTTCAGCAGAGCAATCTAGAAGCTTGATTCCTCACGGCTTGGATTGGTCTGCTGGGTAGTACTTTCAATTTTCAGAATCAGACTGACCATCACCGCACACATAATTAGCGATGAACCACCATAACTGATAAATGGCAGGGTCAGCCCTTTAGTCGGCAACATGCCCATATTCATGCCGGCATTCACCAGAATCTGTAACAGGAAGATGATGCTGATGCCATAGGCCAGATAACCAGCACGTAAATACTGATGTCGCAAGGCACGATGACCAATGCGAATACAGCAGACCAGCATGGTGAAAGACAGGCTCAGCACCACCAGGATACCAAAAAAGCCAAATTCTTCGCCTAAAACGGCCAGCATAAAGTCGGTATGCGCTTCCGGCAGATAGGACATTTTCTGGATACTATGCCCCAACCCCACCCCGACCCATTCACCCCGGCCAAAAGCCATTAAGGCATTTGACAGCTGATAACCGGCCCCGAGCGGATCATTCCACGGGTTAGAGAAAGACATTAAACGTTCAAAACGGTAGGGCTCAAACACCACCAGGAAGGTAAACGCACCCAGCATCGCACCCAAGGCAATCCCGAACTGAATCAGTGGTGCACCGGCCAGGAAGAACACCCCGAGCATGGTCAACGCAATCACCACAGTCGCACCCAAATCCGGTTCTGCCATAATCAGGCCCACAGTCGCCGCCATAATCACTGCCAGCCGTACCAGACCTTTAATATTATTACGCACTTCTTCGGCACGACGTACCACGTAGTCGGCGGTAAAAATCGCCATCATCACCTTGGCCACTTCTGAAGCCTGCAAGGTAAACCCGGCCACCCGAATCCAGCGTTTGGAACCATTGACTTCGGTACCGACCACCAGTACCGCAATCAGCAAGGCAATGGTAATAATCCATAAAAAGAAGGTGTTATTGAACCAGAGGTTTAAGGGAACTTTATACACGGTATAGGCGGCAATTAGCGCTACCGCAATTGAAATACCATGCCGCAGTACATAATGGAAGGCATTTTCATGCATACGCTCGGCATAGGGCATTGAGGCAGACGCCACCATAATCGAGCCGATACAGAGCAAGGCCAATACGCTAAAAATGAGCACATTGCGTACATTCACTTCGGCCGGTAACCGCGGTAACCAGCGCTCATAGACCTGAGTGATTTTATTGATCGTTGTCTGAGCAAAGCCAGCCATATCCCAAATCCTTATTATTCTTGACCAAGTTCGTTGACATAAGTCACGAACTGACGACCACGTTCCGGATAGCCCGAGAACATATCAAAACTTGCACATGCAGGTGACAATAACACGACATCCTGCGGCTGGGTATGCTGCTGGCACAGTGTGACCGCCTGTTGCAGACTGTCGGCATGGAGCAGCGTGGTAGTGCCCTGTACCGCCGCTTCAATCAGCGCGGCATCTTCACCAATCAACACTGCCAGTTTGGCATATTGACTGAGCGCCTGACGCAGTGCCTTAAAGTCCTGGCCTTTGCCCTGCCCACCTAAAATAATGGCCACCTGACCGCCATGCGGCTGAATTGCTGCACCCAAACCTTCTAGTGCCGCGAGGGTAGCGCCAATATTGGTGCCTTTGGAGTCATTATAATAACGCACGCCTGCGACCTCTTTGACGAATTCACAGCGATGCTCCAGACCTTTAAAGCTTTTTAAAGTGTTCAGCATACTGTCCATCGGCAGGCCAATCGCTTCACCCAGCGCCAGACAGGCCAAGGCATTGGCAATATTATGCGTACCCTGAATATACATGTCGCTGCTTTTCAGCAGACGTTCACGGCCACGCGCCAGCCAAATGGTGCCATCTGTTTCTTTTAAAATACCGAACTGGTTGATATCTGGTGCGTTCAGGCCAAAGCTCTGCATAGGGGTGGTATCTGGCACCAGCGGACGGGTCAGTGCATCATCACGGTTATATACCACCTGTTTCACGCCCTGAAAAATACGATGTTTGGCGGTGTGATAACCGAGCATGTCACCATGACGGTCCAGATGGTCTTCACTCATGTTCAGCACCACCGCCACTTCAGCATTCAGGTTTGAGGTGGTTTCTAACTGAAAGCTGGAAAGTTCCAGAATATACAGCTCCGGATCATCTTTGGTTAAATCCAGCGCCGGACGGCCCAGATTACCCCCAACCGCGACCTTCTTGCCAGCATCGGCAGCCATCAGGCCAATTAGTGTGGTTACAGTACTTTTGGCATTGGAACCGGTAATGGCCACAATTGGCTTGTCAGTGGCACGGCGCAAAATCTGGATTTCACTGACCACCGGAATGCCCTGCGCTATTGCCGTCTGAATTTCTGGCAGTTTTGGATCAAGCCCCGGACTGATGATAATTTCTTCAGCAGACAACAGCAGTTCCTGGTCAAACTGGCCAAAACTGGTCTGAACCTCGGCCGGAATCTGGTCATAACCGGGGGGTGTCGCTCGAGAGTCTGTTACGGCAACGCGGTAGCCCTGATCATGCAAGAAGTTGACTGCTGCAACACCTGAAATGCCAAGACCTGCCACAACTTTTAATCCACCGCGTTGTATTAACATTTGAGCTCCATCAATGATTTGGATTTTAAACTGCGGAAATGTTAGCACTTTGGGGTTTTGAATGCTTTTTCTGTTTGCAGTTTCTGGAAAAAATTTTGTGTCAGTGCGTAAAAAAGCCGTCATAGAGATGACGGCTTTTTTGATACTCAAGGGCTTACTTCCACTTGACCCCTTGTACTTCAGTTTTCTTGCTGGCCTGCTCCGACACCGGACAATCACAGCCACCACCACAACCGGCAGCCATTTTCGGTCTGAACCATTTGCCCAGCGTGTGCCAGCCTTTTGCCGTACAGGCATCCGACAACTTCAGAAAGACTGAATTTGAAGTCTTCGGGAATACCTTTTTGAAGACCACCAGCGTGCTCCACATCACCAATACCGCCACAATCAATACTTCAATCATTTCAGTCTCCTTTTTTTGTTTCGGCTTAAGCCAATAGGTTGGATGCAATCTGATAGGTCAGGAATGACATCAAATAGGCCAGACCAAACAGATACACGGTCATAAAGCCCACTGTTTTCCACGATGCCGTTTCACGGCGTACCGTGGCCAGCGTCGCCAGACAGTGCGGCGCATAAATAAACCAGACCAGTAGCGATAAACCGGTCGCCAATGACCAGCCCAAGTCACCACCGCTGCTGATGATGCTGGCCAGACCATCGGCCATGGCATCTTCATCCCCTGACAGGGCGTAAATGGTACCCAGTGCTGCCACCACCACTTCACGGGCTGCCATTGCTGGAATCAAGGCAATACAGATCTGCCAGTTAAAGCCCAGTGGGGCAAAAATTGGCTGCATGATATGGCCCAGCATCCCGGCAAAGGTATAATCAATCGCCGGCATGGTCGCGCCTTCTGGCGGCTGCGGGAAGGTACACAGGAACCAGAGCAGAATCGACAGGGCAAAGATGATGCCACCAACCCGTTTCAGGAAGATTCGGGCGCGGTCCAGTAAACCAATCCAGACGTTTTTGATATCCGGGAAACGGTAACTTGGCAGTTCCATCAACAGCATGTGATCGGACTTGTCTTTCTGGAAAAACTTCAATACAAAAGACACGCCCAGCGCACTTAAAATACCAGCCATATACAGCGCAAACAGCACCAGACCCTGCAGGTTAAACAGGCCCCATACCGTTTGTTCCGGAATAAAGGCAGCAATTAATAGCGCATACACCGGTAAACGCGCGGAACAGGTCATCAGCGGTGCCACAAAAATAGTGGTTAAACGGTCACGCGGGTCGCTGATACTGCGCGTTGCCATAATCCCCGGAATCGCGCAGGCAAAGCTGGACAGTAACGGAATAAAGGCACGGCCACTTAAACCGGCTTTAAACATCAGTTTATCCAGCAAGAATGCAGCGCGCGGTAAATAACCGGATTCTTCCAGCACCAAAATAAAGAAGAACAGAATCAGAATTTGCGGCAGGAACACCACCACACCACCGGCGCCGGCAATAATCCCGTCCACCACCAGACTGTTCAGTAAAGGATGGGCAATACTGCCACCAATTACTTCACCCAGCCAGCCAAAGAAGGTTTCAATCCCGTCCATAAATGGGGCTGCCCAGGCAAAGACCGCCTGGAAAATGATAAACATCATGACCGCCAGACTGACCAGACCCAGCACCGGATGCAGGAACACCTTATCGAGGAAATCGGAACGTTTATCTTCCTGATCGACGTATTGCACCACATCATTCAGCAGGGTTTCGACCTTCTGATGGGCATCGCCTTTCAGACCGGTCAATTCGGTATGTGGCAGCGCATATTTACCCTGATCCAGCGCATTCATCAGGTTTTCAATCCCGGAACGGCGTACGGCCACGGTTTCTACCACCGGCACACCCAAACGCTCAGACAGTTTCTGGGTGTTGATCTGCATGCCACGACGACGCGCTTCGTCCATCATGTTCAGCACCAGCAACATTGGACGCCCCAGTTCAATCATTTCCAGTACCAGACCCAGATGCAGCTTCAGATTGGTGGCATCAACCACACACAGGAAAGCATCCTGCTGGCCTTCTTCTGCCAGTTTGCCCTGTACCACATCACGGGTAATGGCTTCGTCCGGGCTGGCAGCATTCAAGCTATAAGTGCCAGGTAAATCCAGCACCCGTACCGGCTTGCCTGAAGGTAAATTAAAATGACCGACTTTACGTTCGACCGTTACGCCGGCATAGTTGGCAACTTTCTGGCGTGTACCGGTTAAATGGTTGAATAATGAGGTTTTACCGCAGTTAGGATTCCCTACAAGGGCAATACGTAAAGCATCACTCATGTAGTGACTCCATCTTCAATTTCAATTTTCTCTGCTTCATTTTTGCGTAAGGCAAAACGGGTAAAACCGACCTGAATCAGAATCGGGTCCCCGCCAAAAACACCTTTGGTAATGACCTGAACGCGCGTGCCCGGCACAAACCCCAATGTTTCCAGACGGCTGGCCACCAAGTCATTGTGTGACTCGCCCCCCTCATCCTGCCGGATAATCTGGCGGATAATGGCCGTCTGCTTTACCTTTAACTCTGATAAACGCACTGTGAAATTCCTAAGCTCTTTTAAATAGTATACAAACAAATGAGAATAATTAACAAATAAGGATTGATTACGTTTCCGTTCTTATATCACATCGACAGCCCGGAAAAATTACTCTACATTGGAGAATTCCAATGATCTTGATCGAATTCTTAAATTAAAGTGATCCACATGCTCAATAAAAAGCCCCGCATTCCTGCACCTGTCACCATTCCGGAACATTTAAGCTATTTGCAGGGCTTTCGCGATCATCTAGTAGCACAAACCGTCAGTCCACATACCCGCAATGCCTATCTGTCCGACTTAATGTTATGCAGTGCCTGCGTGCCCAGTTCGATGCTGGACTGGAGTCATGATGATATTTCCGATGTCCTGATTGAATTGACCAAACAGCAAAAAAGCCCACGTTCGATTGCCCGCTGCCTATCGGCCTTAAGGGCTTTTTATAAATTTCTGCGTGAACAGAAACTGCGCGCCGACAATCCGGTCGCCGCACATAAAACCCCAAAACTGGGCCGGGCCTTGCCCAAAGATCTGTCCGAAGCCGATGTTGAAGCGCTAATTCAGGCACCGGATGTCAATACAGCGCTGGGCCTGCGTGACCGGGCCATGTTTGAAGTGCTGTATGCCTGTGGGTTACGGGTGTCTGAATTGCTGAATTTACGTCTGGAGCTGATTAACCTGAAACAGGGTTATTTGCGCATTGTCGGCAAAGGCAATAAAGAACGTCTGGTGCCTTTAGGCCAGGTCGCCTGTGAATGGGTAGAACACTATCTGCAAGAGGCACGGCCGCAGCTATATAAAACCAGCACCGATTATTTATTTCTGACCCAGCATGGCGGCATCATGAGCCGGCAGAACTTCTGGTATGCGATTAAACGCTATGCACTACAGGCCGGGATTCAGGCCGAATTATCGCCGCATACCTTACGCCATGCCTTTGCCACGCATCTGCTCAATCATGGCGCGGACCTGCGCGTGGTGCAAATGCTGCTGGGGCATAGCGACCTGTCGACCACACAAATTTATACCCATGTCGCGCAGATTCGCATGCAGCAGCTGCACGCGACCCATCATCCTCGCGCTTAACCGCACTGCCGAAATACGACCAAGAAGTTTTCGATCGGTCATTTTTTTTTGTTATGCTAGCCTCCTTGTTTTTATATCGATAAGAAAAGGGTTAGCAATGACATTTACCCGCGCGAAAATTGTAATGGCCATGACACTTGCTGCAGGCCTGGGCCTGACGGCATGCTCGAGCAATAATGATGAGAAAAAACAAACCACGCTTACGGCCAGTGCACCGGCAACCGGGGAAGCCTCTACCCTTTCTGAACGTAATGCCCAGCAGCGTCTGGTCAAAACCCTGGAACAGCATTTTAAAACTGCTGGCATTCAGGCCAAAATCACGGAAGTTAAAACCACGGAAGTCCCGAATCTATACTGGGTCAGCCTGGAAGGCATGTCTGCGGTCTATGCCACCAGCGATGGCAAATACATTTTCCAGGGTGATGTGATCCGTTTAGGCGACAAACAGCTACATAACGTCGGTGAGAGCCTGCAAGCCGGCACCAATAAACAGATTTTTGCCAGCCTGAAAGAGCAGGACCTGCTGATCTATAAAGCCAAGGGTGAAACCAAACACATCATTTATGTGTTTACCGATGTCAGCTGTCCATACTGCCACAAGCTGCATGAACATATGGATGAGCTGAACAGCAAAGGCATTGAAGTACGCTATATTGCCTGGCCACGTGGCGAACAGTTTATTCCGGCCATGGAAAGCGTCTGGTGTAGCCAAGACCGCCATGCGGCCTTTGATCAGGCCATTGCCGGTGCTGAACTGCCTGCCGCCAGCTGCAAAACGCCAGTACGTGAACACTATCAGCTGGGTCTGAATATTGGGGTGAACGGTACCCCGGCAATCTATAGTGCAGACGGGGTTTACCTTGGTGGTTATCTGTCGCCAAGCGAATTGCTGAAGCGTTTAAATAACTAATTTTAATGGGTTAAATTACTGTTTTTTATAGATCAAGAGAAAGTGATTTCTACGCTAGAGTCTTCAGCTTTTTTTAGCTATGATCTAAGCTCGCTTAAAATTGATTAAATATGGAGTGTGACGTGAAACCAGTTCGTCTGGCAATCCTCGGTCTTGGTACTGTGGGTGGTGGTGCCCTTAAACTATTAAAAGAAAATGCTGCTGAGATTAAACGTCGCACCGGTCGTGAAATTGAAATTACCTATGTCGGCACCCGTCGTCCGCGTCCAGACCTGAACCTGCCAGAAACGGTCAAACAAAGCTCGGACCTGCTGGATATCGTGCGTCAACCGGATGTAGATGTCGTGGTTGAAGTCATGGGTGGGATTCATCCTGCATATGAAGTCATTATGGAAGCGATGAAACACGGCAAACATATTGTCACCGCGAACAAAGCCTTGCTGGCTGAACACGGCAACGAACTGTTTAAAGCCGCGGATGATCATGCCGTTCAGATCGCTTATGAAGCTGCGGTGGCCGGTGGTATTCCAATCATCAAGGTGATTCGTGAAGGTCTGGCCGCGAACAAGATTGAATGGCTGGCGGGTATCATTAACGGTACCGGTAACTTCATCTTAAGCGAAATGCGTGAAAAAGGCCGTGCCTTTGCCGATGTGCTGAAAGAAGCGCAAGAACTGGGTTATGCCGAAGCCGATCCAACCTTCGACGTTGAAGGTATTGATGCAGCACACAAGCTGACTATCTTAGCCTCATGTGCATTTGGTATTCCGCTGCAATTTGACAAGGTGTATACCGAAGGCATTAGCAAAATTACCGCGCAAGATGTCAAATATGCCGAAGATTTAGGTTTCCGCATCAAGCATTTAGGGATTGCACGCCGTACCGATGCCGGTATTGAATTGCGTGTGCATCCAACCTTAATTCCTGAAGAAGAACTGATTGCCAATGTAAATGGCGTGAAAAATGCGGTGCTGGTGCAGGCCAATGCAGTCGGTCCAACCCTGTATTATGGCGCCGGTGCCGGTGCAGGCCCAACCGCTTCAGCAGTGGTTGCTGACGTGGTCGATATTGTCCGTGACATCTCCTATACCGAAGACGGTGCAGGAACAATTCCGCAACTGGCCTTCGAAGCCTTAACCGACTTGCCAATTTTAAGCCGTGAACAGATGACCACGGGTTACTATATTCGCATTAATGCCGAAGACCAGACCGGTGTACTGGCCGATGTCACCACTATTTTAAGCCGTGCCGGTATCAGTATTGATGCCATCATGCAGCAATCTCGCTTAAAAGACCTTATTCCTATCGTGATTCTAACTGACCCAGTTCAGGAATCAAAAATGGATGAAGCGTTACAACAAATTCAAGCTTTGCCTGTGATTCATGGCGAAATTGTACGAATTCGTTTAGAATCGCTTGATAATTAATCGGGTCAAGGGGAATATTTCCCCTTGCCAAGCTCTACACACAATTGGAACATCATCATGTCGAATGCCAATCGTTATACTGGTTTAGTTGACCGTTATCGTGACCGTTTACCAGTGTCTGCAACTACACGTGCAATCTCTCTCGGTGAAGGGAATACCCCGCTAATCAAGCTTGAGAACATTCCACGTATTATTGGCAAGAACGTTGAAATTTATGTGAAGTATGAAGGCTTAAACCCGACAGGTTCATTTAAAGACCGTGGTATGACCATGGCCGTAACCAAAGCGGTTGAAGAAGGTTCAAAAGCCATTATCTGTGCCTCCACCGGTAACACTTCTGCAGCGGCAGCAGCCTATGCAGCGCGTGCTGGTATCAAAGCGTTTGTCTTGATTCCTGAAGGCAAAATTGCCATGGGTAAAATGGCACAGGCCATGATGTACGGTGCCATCACCATGCAGATTCGCGGTAACTTTGACGATGGTATGCGTCTGGTGAAAGAAGTGGCCGATCAGGCTCCGGTAACCATCGTAAACTCGATCAACCCGTACCGTCTGCAAGGTCAAAAGACCATTGCCTACGAAATCGTGGATGAACTCGGCCGTGCCCCAGACTACCACTGCCTGCCAGTTGGTAACGCGGGCAATATTACTGCACACTGGATGGGTTATACCGAAGCTGTGGCTAACCAGCCTGCAGACCAGTTTGAACAAGTGGTGTATGATGCGGCAACGGATGCCTTTACTGGTCCAAAACCGGAAGGTTTACCAGTTATGGTCGGTTATCAAGCCTCTGGCGCTGCGCCATTCTTACGTGGTGCGCCAGTTGAAAACCCGGAAACTGTAGCCACTGCAATCCGTATTGGTAACCCGCAAAGCTGGAACCATGCTAAAGCTGTAGTTCGTGATTCACAAGGCTGGTTCGATGAACTGACCGATGCGGAAATTCTGGAAGCTCAGCGCATGCTGTCCATGTACGAAGGCGTATTTGTTGAGCCTGCATCTGCAGCATCCATTGGCGGCGCGATGCGTGACATTAAAGCCGGTAAAATTGCAGAAGGTTCAGTAATTGTATGTACTGTTACTGGTAACGGTCTGAAAGACCCAGACACTGCAATGAAACAGTGCCAGGATGCGGTGATGCTGTCGATTGACGCTACCATGGATCAGGTTCGTGATTCTATCCTTTCAAACATGGATCAATAATTCCGGTTTGAAACAAAAATCCCTGCTCATGCAGGGATTTTTTTATGGCTGAGGTTTTAAGTTCTGCACGATTTCGTACAGAACAATTCAGCTTAAATCCGTTTTGGTAACTGGCTGGTCCAGGACATTAAACGAGTGGCATCGTTATTACGCGCCTGGGTATTGCTGGCCCCTAAAATAATCACCACCGCCGGACGTGAATTTAAAGTGGTGTGCATCACCAGACAACGCCCTGCTTCATTAATAAAGCCGGTTTTGGACAGGTTGATATTCCAGCCGCCATTACGCACCAGCGAATTGGTATTGTTCGATTTCAGCACCCGATAGCCCAGGTTAAAGTCATAGCTTGGTGTGGTCGAAAACTGGCGGATCAGACCATACTGAGAGGCGGTACTGACCAGAATGCCTAAATCACGTGCCGATGATACATTGCGCGGGTCCAAACCGGTCGATTCGGTAAAGCGGGTCGAATGCATACCCAGTTCACGCGCTTTGTTGTTCATTGCGGCTACAAATGCACTGCGTCCACCTGGATAGGTACGCGCCAGTGCTGCTGCGGCCGGGTTTTCTGATTTCATTAAGGCAAATAATAAGGCTTCAGCACGGTTCATCTTGTCGCCCACGCGCAGGGTCGAACTCGAGTTCTTGCCTGCGGCACCGGCAAAATCAATCTGCTGCAAGGTAATTTGCTCGGACATATTTAAACGCGCATCTGCCGTCACTACCGCAGTCATGACTTTGGTAATTGAAGCAATCGGCAACGCGGTATTGGTATTTTTACTGTACAGCACTTCACCAGTATTGGCATCCATCACCAGTGCGGCACGTGCATTCACAGTGGGCTGGTTGCTATAGGATGCGGTATCCAGAATCGGGCTGGTTCTGCTAACCGTGCTGGCGGGCGCCGGTGTACTGGAACTGCGGACCGTGGTGGTAATTTTGGTTGAGCCTTGTGGTGATGGTTCCACCACCTGCTCGGTCACAGAAGTCGTGGCGGTGGTCATCACATCGCCATTCAGCAGCTGATTGGCCTCTTCAGATGACCAGCTTAGCGTTGCCTGGGCGTTACTCCCCGAGGAAGGGTTCATGACGATTTCAGCAGTACTGACTGAACTCATGCCGAGCAGAACCGATGCTCCCAGCACATGCATTAATAACTTCTTAGAATTTTTCACTATTGCTTACTCAACTCAGGGAGGTAAGATACATTTGCGTATTACCTCAAATATGCCTTACATTTACAACACAGCACGGAACCAATTTTAGCCTCCGACATTGTGCAGAATTTTTCACTTTAGGTTAAGAATAGGATGGCCAATTTTGTCGGTTGATTGCAAGCTAATTTTGCTATATGTAACAAAAAAGATGATTTTAGTGAGAGGGAGAGTCTAGGTGATCACAGTTTTAGTGGTAGATGATCATGAATTGGTTCGTACCGGCATCTGCCGTATGCTCGAAGACCACACCGATGTTCAGGTCATTGGACAAGCTGAATCTGGGGAAGAAGCCATTAATCTGGTGCGCCAGCATCATCCCAATGTGGTCCTGCTTGACGTGAACATGCCGGGCATTGGCGGGGTGGAAACCACGCGCCGTTTATTACAGACTGCCCCGGAAACCAAGGTATTGGCGGTCAGTGGTCTGGCCGAAGAACCCTATCCTTCTTTATTACTCAAAGCCGGTGCCAAAGGCTATATCACCAAAGGTGCACCTGTCTCGGAAATGGTGCGTGCCATTAAAAAAGTCATGCAGGGCGGTAAATATTTTAGTGCCGATATTGCCGAGCAACTGGCCAGTTCCTACCTGTCAGACACCCAGCAATCACCGTTCGACAGCCTGTCGGAACGTGAAATGCAGGTGGCAATGATGGTGGTGAACTGTATTAGCGCGCAGGAAATTGCTGACAAGCTGTTCGTCAGCGTGAAAACCGTAAACACCTATCGCTACCGTATTTTTGAAAAACTGAATATCGACAGTGATGTCAAACTGACCCATCTGGCCATTCGCTACGGATTAATTAAACCTTAAGCGGTTTAAGCCTCATGAATATCCGCCGTACGCAAGCTGAACTGAACCAGTACCATCTCGGGCTATGGTACGGGGCGTATCGGCTGATAATTGCCTTCTGTTTGCTGCTGATTTATTTACTCACCACTCAAACTCTCAATCATGATTATCAGCATCCACGGCTGTATGCCGCCAGTCTGGTGCTGTATTTTATTTTTAGCTGTGCCCAGCTGCTGTATTTTCGCTATGTCCGGCACAGGATTCCGCTACAACTCACGCTGATTTTCAGTGTTGATGTACTGGTGCTCAGCAGCCTGACCTTTGCGCTGGATGGACCGAGCCTGCATTTAAGCCTGCTGTTTGTGATTGCGATTTTCGCCGCGACGTTATTGCTGGAAAAAAGCAAGGCGCTGTTCATTACCCTGGTGGCAATGATTTGTGTCACCTATCAGCATTTTGTTGGCACATTACTGGATTTTTCCTCTCTGGATCGCATCGGGCAAAGTGCCCTGCTCTCGTTCCTGTTTTTTATTATTTACCGTTTTGGCCAGATTGCCGTCCGCCGTTTCCAGATTCTGGAGCACCTGAACTTTTCCCAATCACTGGAACTGAACCGGCTAAAGAATATTAACCGCTATATTCTGGAACAGACCGATATGGGCTATCTGGTGCTGGATGAAAACTGCCATATTATGGTCAGTAATCCGGCCGCCTGCCATTTGCTGGGTATTAATCCGCTGTATGCTTTCGACAAATATCCACTGTATAAAGTACAGCCCGACCTGTTTCAATTATTGCAGTTTGACCAGCTCTCTAACGGCGAAAAATTCCAGTTTGAATCGCAGCTCAGTCATTTCCTGATCCAGATTCAGGTACAAAAGCTGGTGGTGCCGCAGCAGACCTTAACCTTGCTGGTGCTGCAGGATGCACGGCAAATCAACCAGCGTGTGCAGCAACTGAAACTGGCAGCACTGGGCCAGCTTTCGGCCAGTATTGCCCATGAAATCCGTAATCCGCTGGCGGCCATTGTCCAGGCCAATCGCTTGCTGGCCGGCAGCGCCCCCGATCAGCAGCAGATGCTGAGCCAGATGATTGACAAGCAGTCGCAGCGCATTGACAAGATCATTGATGACACCCTGAGCATGGTGAAAAATAAGGAAACCACACCGGTGCAGATTGATCTGGCGCGTTTTATTCCGCAGCTGATCCAGGATGATCTGGCCGATCTGGCCAGCCAGATTCAGGTCAGCCAGCCCGAACCTCTGCAGATTCTGTTTGATGAATCCCAGCTGCGTCAGGTGCTGATTAACCTGATCCGTAATGCCCAGCGCCACAATGCGCCGGATCATCCGATTGAACTGCAACTTTATCGCCAGCAGGACACGGTCTATATGGATGTCAAAGATTATGGCAGCGGCGTGGCTTCACATGATATTCGCTACCTGTTTCAACCATTTTTTAGTACCGAAATTAGCGGAACTGGTTTAGGATTATACTTATCACATAGTTTCTGCGAGGCCAATCGGGCCAAGCTGCGCTATGTAGAACAAAAACAAGGAGCATGTTTCAGGATTGAATGCTCACCTGTTGACGTAAATAAATAGTTTTTTGGGGAAGTTTAGTGGAACAACCACTCGTTCTCTTCGTCGATGACGAGGAAGATTTATGCACGCTCATGCAAATGACATTGGCGCGCATGGGGATTCAAACACACGTGGCACACCGGCTGGAGCAGGCACGGCAGTTGCTGTCCAGTCATCACTATGATGCTTGCATCACCGATCTGAATTTGCCTGATGGAAATGGCCTGCAACTGGTCGAGCTGATTGCCCAGCATTTTCCGCAGCTGCCGGTTGCGGTGCTGACGGCCTATGGCAATATGGAAATTGCCATTGCCGCGCTCAAAGCCGGGGCCTTTGATTTTGTCAGCAAACCGATTAACCAGAAACACCTCGAACAATTGCTGGAAAAAGCACTGAATCAGCCGCTGTTTAAAGCACATAGCCAGGAAGCGGACCAGCTGGAACAGCGGATGCTGATCGGGCAATCTCTGCCAATTCAGCAACTACGCACCACCCTGAAAAAAATTGCCCGCTCGCAGGCACCGGTGTTTATTAGCGGTGAATCAGGCACCGGGAAAGAAGTGGTGGCCAATCTGGTGCATCGCCTCAGCAACCGCAGTGACGGGCCTTTTATTGCCATCAACTGTGGTGCCATTCCGGGCGATTTGATGGAAAGCGAATTCTTCGGCCATAAAAAAGGCAGCTTTACCGGTGCAGCGCAGGACAAACAGGGCCTGATCCAGTCAGCACACGGCGGTAGCCTGTTCCTGGATGAAATTGCCGAACTGCCGCTCAATATGCAGGTGAAACTGCTGCGCGCGGTGCAGGAAAAACGGATTCGTCCGGTCGGTTCCGATACGGAAATTGATGTTGATTTCCGGATTATCAGCGCCAGCCATCAGGACCTGGAAGCATTAGTCCAGCAAGGCCGGTTCCGTCAGGATCTGTTCTTCCGGATTCATGTGATGGATATTGTGCTGCCGCCACTGCGTGAGCGCGGTCAGGATATTTTATTGCTGGCCCAGCATTTTATTCAGAAAATTGCCCAGGAATGGGATATACACAGCAAAACCCTGTCGGAACGTGCCCAGCAGTTTTTGCTGGAACAGTATTATCCGGGTAATGTGCGTGAGCTGCGCAATATCATTGAACGTGCCATGACCTTGAGTGATGATGATGTGATTGATCTGCCGCATCTGCAGACCGCACCGTTACGCAAGATGGCGCCACTGGCCGAGCCAGAAACCGACACTGCAACACCGGTTACAGCCGATGCCCTGCCCGCTGCTCCGCGTAAACTGCCGGAAGAAGGACTGGAGCTGTTTCTGGAGAAAATCGAAAAAGAGATTTTGCTGAATGCGCTGAATCTGACCCATTGGAACCGGACTTTGGCTGCGAAAAAACTGGGGATGTCGTTTCGTTCCCTGCGTTATCGGCTGAAGAAATTCGGACTGGATACCGATGAATAAGGCGCGCTAACCCTGCGCCTATTTATGACTTAACAGCAGCTCTGCAACATGGTCCAGATAATTGTCTTCTTTCATATCCTGTTGCAGTGCATAACGCTGGTTCGGTTCAATCCCGACCCCTTCAATCATTTTGCCTTGCGGGGTGTAATAGTGGGAAACTGTCATTTGTAAGGCGGTGCCATCTGACAGCGGAAACAGCTTCTGCACCACCCCTTTGCCATAACTTTTTTCACCAATCACCCAGGCACGGCCATGATCTTTTAAGGCGGCAGTAAACACTTCTGCAGCCGAGGCCGAACGCTGGTTAATCAGCACACCGACTTTCAGGTTCTGAGATTCAAAACTCGGTAAAGCCTGAAATTGCTGGTCGCCTTCAGCGCGGCTTTTGGTAGAAACAATTACGCCCTGATTCAAGAACAGATCGGCTGATTCAACCGCCGAGGACAGTAAACCACCCGGATTATTGCGCAGATCAAACAGCACTGCCTTTAACCGCGGTGTACTGTACTGCTCGATCAGTTCCTTGATTTCATTGGCAGTATCTTGCTGGAAGACTTTGACTTTAATCAGTAACACCTGATTACTCAGCATCTGCGCCTGAATATCGGTTTCGACTTTTCTGTTGCGTACCAGACGAATCGGCTGCGCGCTTGCGGTCAGTTGCAAGGTGATATTAGAGCCAACCGCGCCCATCAACAAGGCATTGACCTGATCCTGATTGAGCTTTTGCAGTTCCTGATTGTCGATTTTAAAAACCGAAATACCATTACGCAGGCCTTGTTTGGCCGAGTCGGCATCGGGTCTTAAATTATGAATCTGCCATTGATGCTGCTGGGCATCGTAACGTAAATTAAAATCGACCGAGGCCAGATCGCCTTCGGTATATTGCACCAAGGCACGGTAATCTTCGGCATTCAGATAACGCGAATACTGGTCCAGTCCGGAAACCAGACCTTGAATGGCTTGAGCAAACAAAGCTTCGTCACTTTTTTCCGTGACATAATTGGCTTTGACCAGCCCATAAATTTTGACAAACTGCTGGATCGATTCGACCGGCACTTCCACATAGTCCTGCTCAGTGGTTTCTTCTAGTGCCAGCGGATCTTGATCTTCTGCCGCCCAGACAGGCAGGTTCACACACATCATCAATGTTGTTGCAACAAGCATGCGTTTCCAGTGTGGAACCATCCTTTCACCTATCTGTTGGCAGTTTATGGAGTCAGGGTAATTAAATTACGCCCTTGCATTTCTGCAGGAATTGGCAGTTGCATCAGACTTAATAAAGTCGGTGCTACATCGGCCAGAACACCACCTTCTGCAATCACCGCCTGGGTCGGGCCAGCATAAATAAACGGCACCAGCTCGGTGGTATGCTGGGTATGAACCTGACCACTGTCATAGTCCTGCATCTGCTCGACATTACCATGATCAGCAGTAATCAGCATATGACCCTGCTTGGCCATTACAGCTTCATACACACGGCCCAGACAGGTATCCACTGCTTCTACCGCTTTCACCGCTGCATCAAACACACCGGTATGACCCACCATATCGCCATTGGCATAGTTGACCACCAACAAGTCATATTCACCTGAATTGATCGCTGCCACCAGCTCATCTGTCACTTCATACGCGCTCATTTCTGGCTTGAGATCATAAGTTGCTACATTTGGTGATGGAATCAGAATGCGCTTTTCGCCCGGATATTCATCTTCACGGCCGCCACTAAAGAAGAAGGTCACGTGTGCATATTTTTCGGTTTCGGCAATACGCAGCTGGGTTTTACCCAGGTCTGACAGGTATTCACCGAGCGAGTTTTTTAATGCTTCTGGCATATAAGCCACAGGTGCATCAATGGTGGCCTGGTAACGGGTCAGCATCACAAACTTGGCCAGCTGCGGCACCACTTTACGCTCAAAACCGGCAAAGTCGGTTTCCACAAAGGCTTTGGTCAGTTCACGGGCACGGTCTGCACGGAAGTTCATGAACACCACGCTGTCGCCATCCTGAATTGCCGCAACCTCACCAATACGGGTAGCTTTAACAAATTCATCGCTTTCATCGGCTGCATAAGCTGCGTCCAGACCAGCTACGGCGGTTGCTGCAGTACGGACTGCTTCACCTTCTGTTAACAGACGATAAGCCTGTTCTACACGATCCCAACGATTGTCGCGGTCCATGGCAAAATAACGGCCGATCATGCTGGCAATCCGGCCTTGGCCTGGATATTGGGCAAACAGGGCATCCAGTTTTTGCAAAGAGGGCTGCGCACTTTTTGGCGGAGTATCACGGCCATCCAGAAATGCGTGTAAATAAACAGTTGCACCACGTTTCAGCGCCAGCTCCGCCATTGCCACAATATGGTCTTCATGTGAGTGCACGCCACCTTCCGACAGCAGGCCCATTAAGTGCACGGCACCGCCCGCAGCTTTGGCTTTCTCGACTGCATCGACCAGCACTTCATGTTCAAAGAAAGCACCGGTACGGATATCTTTGGTAATGCGGGTAAAGTCCTGATATAGCACACGGCCGGCACCCAGGTTCATATGGCCCACTTCGGAGTTACCCATCTGACCATCTGGCAGGCCCACATCTTCACCTGAACCTGAAATCAACCCATGCGGATGCTTTTCCTGCATAGCGGTCAAATTTGGACGTTGTGCCGCCAGGAACGCATTGTCCTCAACAGCTTCACGATGCCCAATACCATCCATAATGACCAGTACGTGAGGGATTTTGCCTGCAGTTGCATCCGTCATAGTTCACACTCTTTTAGTCTACAAATTAATCGCATATCTTACCGAATTTTCAGTTCGGACACCATGCACGGCTGATGGTTTCAACCGCGCCACACTATCGTTTTGTTCAATTGCCGGCTTATCGGGCGCGTTGCAGCAGATAACCACCCACCACAAACATCAGAATAATCGGGATAAACACAAACCAGGCTGGAGATGGCGCATAAATCAGGCTGGCATAACCGAGGAAATCCTGTAAATAGAAAAAGCCCAGGCCGACAAACAAGGCAATCACCAGACGGAAACCCATCGACTGCTGGCGCAGCGGTCCAAAAATAAAGGAACAGGCAATCAGCACCAGCGCAATCAGGGCAAATGGAGAACCAACTTTTTGCCAGAAAGCCAACTGATAGCTTTTCGGCACCTGACTGTACTCATGCATATAGCTCATGAAGCTGACCAGCTGGCTGGGTGATAAATCTTCCGGGTCGATGGTGACCATGTGTACATATTTCGGTTGCAAAGCCAGCGATAAAGGCTGCGTGGCCTGCTGATCAGCAATAGCATTGCCCTCTGGCAGAATGTCCATTTGGCGGCTGTTTTGCAGTGACCAGGCGCCATCTTCGACAAACTGGCCCTGTTCGGCATTTAAGGTACCGCGTAAGCGGAAGTTATCATCGAAGTCGATGACCTGAATATTCTTCAGTGTGCCCTGCGAGTTGGCATAGTCAATATAAATAAAGCGCTGCCCTTCGCGGGTCCAGTAGCCTTTGACTTCACCGAGTTCAGCCACGCTGCGATGTTTCTTGACGCTTTCTGCGCGCTCGTTGGTATAGGGAATCACCCATTCACTTAAGGCAAAAGACAGCACCACCAGAATAAGCGCCGAACGCACCACCCAGCCGACAATCCGCCACAGGCTGATACCAGCGGCACGCATCACAATCAACTCACTGTTTGAAGCCAGCGTGCCCAGGCCCAGCACCGCGCCAATTAATGCGGCAATCGGGAGAATTTCATACAGATAACCGGGCGCACCCCAGAGCACATGCCATAAGGCATCCAGCGCGCCATAGCCTTCTTTTAGGGAACCGAGTTCACCCAGATAGGTAAATAATACCTGTAAGCCGGACAACACCGCGGTTGCCCCCAACATCGCCAGTGCGGTCGTTTTGGTCACATGCTTGGCCACTATACGACGTGCGAACATATTAAGACCTCACTCGCTGAATCTGTTTCTTGATTTTGGGTGCCAGTTTCTGTTTACGCGAGAACAGCGCCGCCGCAATGGCATAGACCATCAGCACCAGCGGATAGGCCCAGATACCCATTTCTTCTTTACTGATCCGGGTTTTGACCGCCATTAGCGCCACAATCAGGCTGGCAAAAATCAGCAGGGCCGGAAACAGTTTTAAATAACGTCCCTGACGCGGACTGACTTCTGATAAAGCCACCGCCAGCAGCAGCGCCACCAGAATTGAAAACGGTACGAAGATGCGCCAGCCCAGCTCACTGGCCACCACCGGGTCCTGACGGTTATCCCACAATTGCCCGATTGGCAGGGCTTCCACTTCGGTGCTCTGGAATTTGGCTTCCTGATCACTTTCCAGACGCAAACGATAGCTGGCAAATTCAGCCTGAGAATACTGCGGACGATCCGGATAAATTTCATAACGGCGCCCTTCGACCAGATCGACCACATTGGCCGGATCATTGGACAGTTCAATCCGGGTCGCCTCTTTGGCCAGAATCATGATATCCGGTTTGCCCGGACGGTCAGCACGCTGGTAGAAGAAAATATCTTTCAGATTACGCCGGTCTTCTGACAGGTCGCCGGCATAAATGGTATATGGCCCCGAAGAAATAAACTCTTTTGGCCGCACCAGATCGAAACCGGTACGGACCGCCTGATTGGTGGTCAATTCTTCAAACTGGCGAATCCCCCACGGTGCTGCCCAAACCATCAGCATGGCCTGCACCGCCAGAAATACCACCGTCATCGGGACTAATAAACGTGCCAGTTGGTTACGACTGACACCGCTGCCATTTAACACTGCCATTTCATGATCGACATAAAGCCGGCCAAACACCAGCATCAGGCCAATAAAAAAGCCCAGTGGCAAAATCAGGGTTAAAAATTCCGGCAGACGGTAGCCAATAATGCTAAACAGAATCCCCGCATCCAGACGCCCCTGCGCGGCGACGCCAAAATACTTGATCAGCCGGCCACCCATCATGATCAAGGTCAATAAGGCAATCACAACCAAGGATGTCGACACAACTTGCTTGACCAGATAACGCCGAATAATCAAATTAATGCTTCCAGAAAACGAGGGAATAAAACTAGCGATAGTTTACCCGAATGTTGAAAATATAAAACCTATACTGTTGTTTCACATTGAAACTCTATTCATGAAAATGTTTCAATGGTTTAATGGTTTTAAAATTTTAAAAGGCCTATATAACGCATATGAAACTGACGATTCATCCGACATACCAAGACAATGTCACCGCAGCTGCTTTATTTATTCTGGTCGATGCCGATACCCTTCGTACAACCGCAGATCGCTATAAAATCAAAAATTTAGATAGCATCACCCAGGCCGTACAATTTAAATCTGGCTTTAATGAAAGCTTAAGCCTGACAGCACAGGACAGCTTGCCGGCATTCAGCCAGCTGCTTGGCCTGGGTTCAAGCAGCGAATTACAGCCGGCTAAACTGGCCAAACTGGCGCAAACCATTGTAAAAACTGCACAGAAGAAATTTAGCAGTATTGCGGTAGATCTATCAGTCCTGCCACAAGAACTGCATTATATTTTTGCCTTGAGCCTGACCCAGGCCGCCTACGGTTTTGATGAATTTAAAACCAAAAAAAATGAATTTGTATTAGAGCAGATTCAATTGATTGCCACACAAAGCCCGTTAACTGCCCATCAGCTGAAATTTATTGAAGCGGTACATACTGGTCAGAATTTTGCCCGCGATTTAGGCAACCGTCCGGGGAACATCTGCTTCCCGGAATATCTGGCTGATCAGGCACTGGCACTGGCAGAAGAATTCCCGGATTTACTCAAAGTAACCGTGCTGAATGAACAGCATATGGCTGACCTGGGCATGGGTGCGTTCCTTGCGGTCAGCAAGGGTTCCGAGCGTCCGGGCCGCATGATTACCCTGGAATACAAGGCCAATCTTGAGCAGGCACCTATTGTACTGGTCGGTAAGGGTATTACCTTTGATACCGGCGGTATTTCCCTGAAACCGGGTGCTGGCATGGACGAAATGAAATTCGATATGTGCGGTGCAGCCTCAGTCTTGGGGACCGTACGTGCGCTGTGTGAATCACGCTTGCCGATTCATGTGGTGGCAGCCATTGCCGCAGCGGAAAATATGCCATCGGGCAAAGCCACCCGTCCGGGCGATATTGTCACCACCATGAGCGGTCAGACTGTCGAAATCCTGAACACCGATGCCGAAGGCCGTCTGGTGCTGTGTGATGCCCTGACCTATATCCAGCGTTTTAACCCGGCACTGGTCATTGACGTGGCGACCTTAACCGGTGCCTGTGTGATTGCGCTCGGTTCGGTGTTAACCGGTCTGTTCACACCAGATGATGAACTGGCACAGGAACTGACCCAGGCCGGCCAGCAGAGTTTTGACCGCGTATGGCGTATGCCGGTGATTGATGACTATCAGGAACAATTAGATTCACCTTTTGCCGATATTGGCAATATTGGTGGTCCAAAAGCCGGTTCTGTGACTGCAGCCTGCTTCCTGCAACGCTTTACTCGTGACTATCGCTGGGCGCATCTGGATATTGCCGGCACTGCCTGGAATTCAGGAACCCATAAAGGTGCAACAGGCCGTCCGGTACCGCTACTGATGCAATTCCTGGCCAACCGTGCAGAGCAGCATGGCTAAAGTCAGCTTTTATCTGTTTGAAAAAAGTCCTGAACGGCAAGTGGACAGCACTTGCCGTTTATGCCGGAAAATCCTGCGTGAACCACAGCGCATCTGGCTGTATAGCGCAGACCCGGCATTGCAACGGGCGCTGGATGAACGGCTGTGGAGCTTTGATGCCGGCAGTTTTATTCCGCATGGTATTGATGAGCCTACGGCACAGGTCTGTATTTCAGCGCAGTTGCCAACTGAAAATGATTGGATTGTGTTTAATTTTAACGAACAGGCTCTTGAACAGTTCGCCAAATTTAGTCACATTATCGAAATCATTGAAAATCATGAAACCGCCAAACAGCTTGGCCGGGAAAAATATAAACAATATCGTCGTTTAGGCATTGAGCCGCAAACCCACAAATTATAGAACCACCCCAAAGGAGATGCAGCGTGGCATTAAATGTTGGTCCAGATTTTAAACAGCGCTGGTTAACTGCGCCTGAAGCTGTGCGTCAGACCTTTATTGATGACCTGCATCGGATTAGTGAGGTACTGCAACCGGACAGCGACCTAAAACGCTGGGTAGAGTACGATCAGCAGCAACAGCAACAGTCCTTTCAGAAAATTGATCAGGCCTATGCCGAACTGAAAATCCAGTTAATTGAAGAAGCGCGTATTCGCCGCCAGCAGATGCTGGAGCAACGTCTGGCCCAACAACGCGCCGATCAGGCCGCGTATGCGCAGGCTCTGTATCAGGATGAACTGCAGCAGTTTGCTGCACAGACCGAAACTCTGGCCAGTTTACGCACCCAGCTGGACCAGGAGATTCTGGATTACACTGCACGTTATCAAAAAAATCCGGAAAATGGCAGTTTCAATTTTGCCAAAGGCGTAGGTATAACCGACGAGCAGCTTCTGTCGGAACTCGACAGTGTCCGATTACGTCTGGAACTGGAAGCCGAAACCCGGATTGAAGAAGCAGTACAACAGTTCCGCAGCCAGTTACAGGCCGCTGCCCAGGAAGAAATTGAATATATTTTAAAACATTCCCAATTTTCCAAAGAGACCTAAATGTCGGCCTTCTGGCGTGAAAAACCCGGCACGGTGTCAGTAAATGCAGATTTAAACCGGCCCATCTGAAGGATAAATCGGGCTGTGGGGCAGAATTTCTCGCCAAATGTCATGAAAGTGAAATATTTTTGTCACAAGATAGTCATACTTTGAATAGCAGTACTGCTGCCTTTTAAAGTAAAAATTATTTTTATAATTAGGGTTTAAAATGGGTATCTTGACACAAATATCGAGCAAAATTGACCATCTGCATAGTGGTGAACAATGGCATATTACTGCTCAGGATTTATTAATCAGCCGTGCAGATTTCCAGTCGCTTTATATTTACCTGACCAAAGAAGCTGAAAAGGGTACATTTTCTTTGGCACCGGTCGCCGAAGCCAGTCCACGTTTAGGTGGCACTTCCGTCACAGTGATCAAGCACTAAGGTTCGGAATTTCTCCCCGCAAGATAAAAGTCCACCCCGCGTGGGCTTTTTTGTGCATGCGGTTTCTCTGCACTGTTGCTATTAAAAAATATGACCCAGCCACGACAGGATATTGCCCAGCCCGTAACCGATGGCCAATAAAGACACAATCCAGATGATGCCACCGGCAATGTTATAGGCCATAAAGCTGGCGATGGGCATATGTCCGGAACCGGCGGCAAACGGCGCGAAAGAACGGACAAAAGGAATAAACCGCGCAATAAGAATGGTTTTACCGCCATGCTTCATAAAATAGCGGTTGGTTTTGACGATATATTCCGGTTTGAAATAGCGCGAATGGTCGTTAAAAAACTTCAGCCCCAAGACCTTGCCGGTATAGTAATTCACGCTATAGCCAAGAATAGAGGCCAGGCACAGTAAAATCGCCATATAGTGTAAATGCACCACGTCAGTGGTTGAACATAAGGCGCCAATGGCAATCAGCAGGCTGTCTCCCGGCAGGAAAAACATAAACACTGAACCGGTTTCCGCAAAGATAATCAAAAATAAAATTGCATAAATCCAGCCCCCATAGTTGTTGAGCAACACAGGTAGCCACTGTTCAAAATTTAGCAAAAAATCAATCATCTACACTTAACCAACGTAAGTTACTCTGTTTCGCGCAGCCTGAATTATCGCTAAAAATAAAAAAACAGTCTAATTTTTTCAATCAGACTGCTCTGTACAGCAGCGTCAGGACTTATTTTAAGAAGCCATTTTCGGCCAGAAAGTCCATGCTGATTTTCGATTGTGCCGTGGTTTCTGCGGCTTTTTCGCCCAGCAGTAAACGCTCGATATAACGCGCCAAAACATCCACTTCCAGATTGACTTTGCTGCCCGTTTTCCAGGTACCAATATTGGTACGCTCTGCGGTATGCGGAATCAGGTTCAAGCTGATCACACTACCACGCAAATGGTTAATGGTCAGACTAATGCCATCTACCGTCACCGAACCTTTTTCGGCCAGATATTTGGCAATTTCAGCCGGTGCAGTGACTTCAAAATATAAAGAACGCGCATCTTCACGCACCAAAGTAATTTCACCCACGGCATCGACATGGCCACTGACAATATGTCCGCCAAAACGGGTGGTCGGCAACATGGCTTTTTCCACATTCACTGGCTGGCCAACTTTCCAGTTACCCAAGGTAGTCCGGTTTAAACTTTCTCGTGACACATCGGCCGCGTACCAGTTATCGCCCCACTCAATCACGGTCAGGCAGATGCCGTTGGTGGCAATCGAATCCCCCAGATGGACATCGGACATATCCAGATCGGTCTGAATACGCAGGCGGACATCACCACCGACACTTTGCAGGCTGTCCACTTTGCCCACGCTTTCAATAATTCCTGTAAACATAGTCTTTTCTCTTATTGTCTCTAGTGCTTACCACAAGGCCAGTTGGGTGCTGACACCGCTGGTATCAACCCCGCCCAGCTCGGCAAAGTGATGCAACTGCCCCAGCAACTGCCGGATTGGCGGGCCAGATTTGGCGTGGGTATCGGTAATCACAATAAATTCCAGTACCCGTGCGCGTTCAGACTGACGCTGCTTGCTGACCCGGTAACGCGGTACATCCTGGGTTAACAGGCTGACCCGGCCACGTTTTAAATTGGCCTGCAACAAATCCACTGCACTGATATTGCCATCGGTGGAGTAACTGGTCAGGATATACCGTGCATTAATGGTCTCTAACAGTTTCTCATACGCTTCTTTGGCGTGCTTGGACGAGTTATACGGACTCGGACGCTCTTTGCGCCAGGCACGGTCAATGCCGCTCTTAAAGCCTTTGGTATCCGGGGTTGGTAAATCGACCTGATCCCACAAGGTTAAGGCATTTAACACATGATAGTTGCTGCTATAGGCATGCTGGTTATACGGCGGATCTAAATACGCCACATCCACTTCAAAACCGCTCATCTGGTTGGCCAGATGCTGGGCATCAACACACCACATTTCGGCAGCCGGACGTTTCGGATCACCAATTTCACAGAAGCGGCTTGGGGTTAACCACAGTAAAGACTCAATCCGTTCCAGTGCAGTCTGGGTTTTACCGCCCCAGCCATGATGGAAACTTTTAAAGACCCCGGAGGTGTTGCTGACAAAACTGGCCGAATACAGCAAAGGCGCCAGCAGCGCGCTCATCTCGACATCATCAATCGCGCCTTGCGCCTGCCAGGTGGCAATCTGCTGGCGGATGGCATCAATACGCATTCCGTTACGGCGTTTAAAGAATAAACGGTCACGGGTCGGATCATAAATTTCATCATTGCGTGGGCACAGGTTATGCGTGACCCAGCCTTTGACTTCCGGCAAACGGTTTAAATAATCAATTGCTTTCTGATAACCGCCCAGCTCTTTAAATGCCGGCGCTTCTACACAGGCCAAAATCGCATGATTCAGCGCATGGCTATACGGTTCCCAGTCATTGGCAATTACCCGATAGCCATTTTGACGGGCCAAGCGCGAAACCACGCCTGAACCGGCGAAAAAGTCAGCGAAGATCGGGGCGCGGCCGCCTTTGTTCAGGGTGCCAGTCTGCTCCAGCGCTTCCAGAATCAGATGTAACAGACGACGTTTATTCCCCAGATAAGGAACCAGCTGATGGAAAAGATATTCATCTGTCGTACGTGCGGCGTGACGACGTTTGTGATAAACCGTAGACTCTGAATTCATAACGTCTCTTGAGAAGGGGTTAACCTTAAGCGCACATCATCACCGAATTGAGTGACGTCGCAAAGTTTAAATCGAAGTTGTTGTGCCATACGCTCAAATTCTGCCTGAAACATGGCACGTGCAGACCGGCCTAACAGGGTCGGAGCCACATAACTGATCACTTCGTCGACCAATTGCTGCTGTAAAAAGGCGGTCGATAATGTTGCACCGGCTTCAATCAGCACATCATACAGCTGATACTGCTGCACCAAAGTTCGAAGTAATTGATCCAAAGGCTGAACCTCGAGCTGGATCACGCCCAGCGCTTCCAGCTCGGCCCGATACGGACCCATCACCATCACACTGTCCGGCTGCTCGAGCAGTTTGGCGGTTAAGGGTAAGCGTCCCTGACGGTCCAGCACCAGCCGTTTCGGCTGGGCAATGCTGCTGATGTCCTGATGTATCGCCAGCTGGCGGACATTGAGCTGACAGTCATCGGCCAGTACGGTTTCAATCCCGGTAATCACCACTGCTGAAATTGCGCGCCAGTGCTGCACATCCAGACGGGCCGGATTGCCGGTAATCCATTTCGATTCACCGGAGGCCATGGCAGTACGGCCATCCAGACTTGACGCCACTTTTAAGCGGACATAAGGCTGACCCGTGGCCATGGCTTTTAAAAAGCCCAGATTCAGCTGATGCGCCTGCTGTTCCAGCACGCCTACCTCCACCTGAATTCCGGCATCGCGCAGAATCTGCACGCCTTTACCAGCCACCAGCGGATTCGGATCAGGACAGGCCACTACCACTCTGGCCACACCGGCTTCGACCAGACCTTTGGCACAAGGCGGGGTACGTCCATAATGCGCACAAGGTTCCAGAGTCACGTAAGCGGTTGCACCGCGGGCGGCATCGCCGGCATCACGTAAGGCAAATACTTCGGCATGTGGCTGTCCGGCACGCGGATGATAGCCCTCACCCACCAGCTGTCCGTCTTTAACCAGCACACAGCCCACATTCGGATTCGGTTTGGTCGAGTACTGTCCGAGTCGTGCCAGTTCAATGGCACGCTGCATCCAGATTTGGTCTTGAGTTAACTCGGACATGTCACCACTCTTGCGCGTTGAGCTTAGTATTCACGTTGCTGCATTTGTTCAATTTGACGGCGGAAGGCTTCCACATCCTGAAAGTCCTGATACACCGAAGCAAAACGCACATAGGCCACATGATCCAGCGAGAATAAAGACTGCATGACAATTTCCCCGATGGTGCGTGATTTAACATCACGTTCGCCCAGACGGCGGATTTGCAGCTGGATATCACTGAGTACCGTTTCAATCTGTTCCTGAGTCACGGGACGTTTTTGCAAGGCATGCATTAATGAACGGCGCAGTTTGGCTTCATCAAAGGGCTCATTTTTACCGTCCGATTTAATGACGCGTGGCATCACCACTTCATAACTTTCAAAGGTGGTAAAACGTTCACCACAGCTAATACATTCACGACGTCGGCGAATTTGACAGCCTTCAGCTGCCAGCCGTGAATCAATCACTTTACTGTCTGCGGCGTTGCAAAATGGACAATGCATAGTGGTTTAATTGAACAAATCCAGTTGATTTGAGAGTGTAGCAAAAAAACAGGATTTTGTAGAGTTTTACGCAATATATAGAAAAAAAACAGCCCTTTTGGGCTGTTTTACACAATATATTGATTATGCTGCTGAAAGATTATTCAACCCGTTCACCATGCTGGCTTAAATCCAGACCCATGCGTTCATCATCAGATTCAACACGGATACCAATTACCAGATCAATCACTTTCAGGATGATGAAGGTTAATACTGCAGAGTACACAATGGTGGCAATCACACCTTCCACTTGCACCCACAGCTGACCCATCAGGCTGGCAGGTGCCGCATCGCCCATAATGAATTCGCTGGCAAAGAAGGCGGTTAAAATTGCACCTACAATACCACCCACGCCATGCAGGCCAAAGGCATCTAAAGAGTCATCGGCTTTCAGGGCACGTTTCAGTGCAGTAATCCCCCAGAAGCAGACCACGCCACCAATCAGCCCCATGGCTAAGGCACCACCGACGGTGACAAAACCTGCTGCCGGGGTAATGACCACCAGACCGGCCACAGCACCTGAAGCACCGCCTAATACAGAGGCTTTACCACGGACCACTTTTTCAGTCACTAACCAGGCCAGTGCGGCTGCAGCTGCGGCAACTTGAGTCACCACTAAAGCATAACCTGCTGAACCATTGGCGCCCAGCGCAGAACCACCATTGAAACCAAACCAGCCTACCCACAGCAAGCTTGCACCCACCACAGTTAAGGTCAGGTTGTGCGGTGCCATCGATTCACGGCCCAAGCCCATACGTTTGCCCAGCATATAGGCAGCCACCAGACCAGCCACACCAGAGTTAATGTGTACCACGGTACCACCAGCGAAATCCAGCGCGCCATCATTGCCTAACCAGCCGCCACCCCAGACCCAGTGGGTAATAGGTGCATAGACCACCACCACCCAGATGGCAATGAACGCAACAAAGGCCCCAAATTTCATCCTCTCTGCAATCGAACCGCTGATAATCGCCACGGTAATAATCGCAAAGGTCATCTGGAAGATCACGAACAGGATTTCAGGAATGGTGCCACTTAAGGCATCGGTGGTAATACCGGCCAGCATGAACTTGTCCAGGCTGCCAATAAAGGCATTACCTTCACCAAAGGCCAGGGTATAGCCAATAATTACCCAGACCAGACTGACCACTGCGGCCGCAACAAAACTGTGCGCCATGGTGCTGAGGACGTTTTTCTTGCGCACCATACCGCCATAGAACAGGGCCAAGCCCGGAATGGTCATAAGTAGGACAAGTGCTGTTGAGACCAGAATCCAGGCGGTATCACCAGTGTCTAACACAGCTTCTTCTTCAGCCGCTACCACTTCAGGCAAAGCAGTTTCTGTAGTGATGATATCGCTTGATTCAATAAGCGCAGGTTCCACAGTATCATTTACTGTGATTTGTTCTGAAGGAGTTGGCGCTGTTACGGCTTCTTCAGCCCAAGTAACAGAACCACCCAAAAGCGCGCCGGACAAGCCGAGCGCAAGTAGCATTTTTTTCATTCGTATCCCCCAACCTAGTTTTTGTGAGTTATTAGGTACTCAGCAAACTTCGTGCCAATCGCTTAAACAGCATCTGCACCTGTTTCACCTGTACGAATACGGATGACCTGTTCCAGATTCGTCACAAAAATTTTACCGTCACCGATTTTGCCGGTGCTTGCTACACGGGTGATTGATTCAATCACTGAATCCACCATCTCATCACTAATGGCGATTTCGATTTTCACTTTTGGTAGAAAATCAACAACATATTCTGCGCCACGATACAGTTCAGTATGACCTTTCTGACGACCGAAGCCTTTGACTTCAGTGACAGTGATCCCTTGAACACCAATTTCTGACAGTGCTTCACGCACGTCATCTAATTTAAAGGGTTTTACAATTGCAGTTACGAGCTTCATGTGTGTTTTCCTTCGGCTTATTTCACCAGTAAGGTTTTATGTTCAAATTTCATGCCAAAACTCCTAAGGTCGGGGGAAATTAGAAGTTACGGCATGTGATTTATTTATATCTTATTTTATACCTTTCTCATGCACCAATCTTCAAAAAATAAACATTTTTCTGTAGAGATTTACGATCTCCGGCATCGAATAAAACCATATTTCATCTGAAACACTATAGTCTGGGCCAGAGCAATGCTACACTGCGCTTTTCAGTCCACTGGAATGGAATTTATTATGATAGAAACCTTATTACAGGCCATCTTAGAACAGGTCGATCAACCGAAAAAAGATTTAGAACATAACCTGCGTGCCCTGCTAAACGAAGCCGTCAGCAAAATGGATCTGGTGTCCAAAGAAGAGCTGGACCGTCAGCGCACTGCACTGAATAATGCCAATCTTCGTTTAAATGAACTGCTACAGCAGGTAGAAGTACTCGAACAAAAGATTTTGAACAAATAATAAGCACCTTCTTAGTGCAACAAAAGACGCATAACGACCAAAAATAACGCACCAAAACGGAACATAACAACAATGTCTTTTGCCAAAATTTATACGCGGGGTCTGCTTGGACTGAATGCCCCGTCCATTGAAGTTGAAGTCCATTTAAGTCAGGGTCTGCCCTCCTTAACCATTGTCGGTCTGGCCGAAGCCGCGGTCCGTGAAAGTAAAGACCGGGTTCGCTCGGCCATTATTAACAGTGGTTTTCAGTTTCCCACCAAACGTTTGACCATTAATCTGGCCCCGGCCGATTTACCCAAAGATGGCTCACGTCTGGATTTACCGATTGCCTTAGGCATTTTGATTGCTTCCGGACAATTGCCCGAACAGGCCGCAGAAAACCTGGAATTTATTGGTGAACTGGCGCTGGATGGCCAGTTACGTCCGGTCACCGGGACTTTAAGTATTGCCATTGCCTGTAAGGCGGCTGGCCATCAACTGGTATTACCGGAACTCAATGCGCAGGAAGCCGCACAACTGCCTGACTTTCAGGTGTTTGCAGCCAGTCATCTGAAACAGGTCTGTGAGCATCTGGCGCAGGCTGCGCCCCTACAGCCATTTGCAGCAAGCTCGGAAACCCGCTTGGAGCGCTATGCTTTTGACCTGGCGGATGTCAAAGGACAGCTGCGACCTCGGCGTGCCCTGGAAATTGCCGCTGCCGGTGGCCATTCCTTGCTCTTTAAAGGTCCACCCGGTACAGGCAAGACTCTCTTGGCCTCACGTCTGGCCAGTATTTTGCCGCCCCTGAATATGCAGGAAAATCTTGAAGTTGCCAGTATTTATTCAATTGCCAATACCCCGCATCGCTTTGGACAGCGGCCATTTCGCGCCCCGCATCATACCGCTTCAGCGATTGCGCTGGTCGGTGGTGGCTCACATCCAAAACCGGGCGAAATTACCCTGGCCCATTTAGGTGTGCTGTTTTTAGATGAACTGCCGGAGTTTGACCGTAAAGTGCTGGAAGTATTGCGGCAGCCCTTGGAATCCAAGGAAATTGTAATTTCCCGGGCATTGCGGCAGATTACCTTTCCGGCCAGTTTCCAGCTGATTGCCGCGATGAACCCCTGCCCGTGTGGCTATGCGTTTAATCAGGATATTCGCTGCCAATGTTCCGCAGAAAGTATTAAACGCTACCAGAACCGGATTTCTGGCCCACTCCTGGACCGGATTGATTTGCATATTGATGTACCACCATTACAGGCCCATGAGTTACATGATAAAACTGCGGTGGAAAACTCAGATACGGTTCGCCAGCGGGTGATTCAGGCCTATGAACGGCAAATGCAACGCCAAGGTATGCTGAATATGAACTTAAGTCCAAAACAGCTGGAACAGTTTGCTGCCTTAGCCACACCAGCACAGAACATAATGGATCTGGCCCAGCAGCGCTTAAACCTGTCGGCTCGCGCCTATCATCGGGTCTTAAGAGTGGCGCGCAGTATTGCCGATTTGGCCGAAAGTAGCGAGATTCAAACTGCTCATTTATCGGAAGCGCTGTCTTATCGGGCGCAGTCCAGCCCATAAAACGCATCATTAAAAACAAGCTAAAAAAATAGCCCATTTCAAATGGGCTATTTTTTCAATGTGAAGCCTTAAATTAGAATGCCTTGGTCAATGTCACGACTGCACCTGTTTCTACGCCACGCTCAACCGCATCGGGTGTTCCTGGACCATAGTCAATATCTGAACCCACTGCAGCCAGTTCTGCAGTTAAGCCTTCAACACCGGCAAAGGCATAAGTTACGCCCAATTTCCAGTCCACATAGCTGTCATCATCACCAAAAATCTCTTCATCTGCCACGGTATAGCCTAAAGCCGCCACTCCACCAAAACCGGTCGCACCAAAAGGCACGCTATAGGTAGCATTGAAATACCAGGCATCTAAATCTGCGCCTAAAAAGTCATTGCTGTAGTTCACTGCGGTGAGCAAGCTGGCATCTTTGACCAGCACATCATTAAAGCCAAGTTTTGCATAGGCTTCTAACCAGTTTAAATCACTTTCACTTGGATAAGCGTAGTACCATAAGCCCACATCCAGTAATGGCTTGCTCGCAAATCCATCTAAGGTTGTGGCATAACCGATATATGGGTCCAGCTCTAAATGGGCCGTACCGCCGAAATCGACATTCGAGCCCCACACCCCGGCATATACACCAGATGCATGTGACAGCGCGAAACCGGCCTGTACTGCAGGATCATTAAAGGTTTGGGTCAGACCACGATAACGGTAATCTGAAGTCAGCGCTGCAGTACCGCTAAACGATAAAGCAGATGCCGAAGTGTCTTCTGCTGCAGCCACGCTGAAGCTGGCAGTTACGGCAACAAGCGCCAGTGAAAGTGTTTTGATAGAAAATTTCATTGTTTGATCCCCTGCTGCATATTTCAATGCTTTTGTGTATTTGTTTCACTCACACAGGAGATAGCAATCCCTATGCCAACACTGGCATCTGTTCAAAAAAAATAATTTCAATTTTCTTTTAACTAGTTTCAACCTATTATTTTATATAAACTTTTAATATCAGATAAAAACTTAAGAACAGCATGATACTTTTTCAATCCCACTGATGTGCTGATCCTTTCGCTGCGTTGGGAGATAAACCAGATCATTTATATTTGCTTACATCATGCGCTATTTTGAGTCGCTTAATCATGCAAAAGCCTTTTTACTGCTTAAAAAAAGTGCAATCTTGTATTCTACTAGAATGCACTGATTCACGAGGATGTTCTGATCATAGCTTCAACGAAATGCATAAAAAATTCAGCGAGATAAATCTTGTATGTACGTTTTACTCCCTGTAAAGTGCCAAATTTTCCACATCTTCACACTATCTAAAACCGCATAATCACAAATTATTTTTTGAATAAAAAGTATAAACACAGTACATTAAAGCGCGAAAATTGCCTTCCTGTTTTGAGAAGCAAATTTTCTGCAATATGACCCAGGAAGGGTGTTTTACAAGAGCAAGGATTGAAACTGTATACGCTAGCGTTTGCATTTTTCTCAAAGAAAAATGGATAAAACGGTATCTTTTTTACAAATTCCCTATAAAATTCTTCCGGTTTCTGGGTTCTTTTTAAACAAATTGAAACATAACATTCTGGATGAGGCTCTCTCCCAATGCTAAACGCGAAAAAATTAACATTAGCAGTCCTGGTACAAGCTGCTTTAATTTCTACAGCTGTTGCTAGCGAGCAAAGCGAAGCTAAAGGCTTTGTAGAAGACGCAAACGGTTCGGTTTTATTCCGTACAGGTTTTTTACATCGTGATAAAAAAGATGGTCTCACTAATGACACCAGTTCTGCTGCCCAAACAGCAATTGTCAATTTAGATTCAGGCTTTACTAAAGGTGTAATTGGTTTTGGTGCAGGGATTATTGGGGATGCTTCATTTAAACTCGGTAAAAATGGGCATACTGGTAACCAAATGATCCCAACTCATAGTCAAGATAATGCCGATGGAACTAAAGATGCCTATGATCATTGGGCACGTGGCGGCGCTTATGTAAAAGCACGTATTTCCAATACTGAAGTACGTTATGGTACCCAAGTTCTAGACCTGCCGGTATTGGCCAGCAACACGGCGCGTTTAGTTCCAGAATATTTCACTGGTGTTTTAGCCACGAGCCGTGAAATTGATGGCCTGGAATTAACTGCCGGTAAATTTACCAAAAACCAGTTCTCTGACCAGATTGCTACCGATCAAAATGATTTAGATCGTGCCATTGTGTGGGGTGCACGTTATCAGGTGAATGATCAGCTGAATACAGCGTATTTTGGTGTAGACAATAAAGACCGTTTAGAGCGTCACTATGCCAATGTTAACTATAAGCTTCCATTGGCAAACCAAAGCAGCCTGACCTTTGATTTTAGCGGTTACCACACTGATTGGGATCGTGAAGCAAATGGCAGCCTGTATTCTTATATTGGCTCGGCTGATGATAAATTCCAGAACTCGATCTGGGCGATTTCAACCGCTTATAACACTGGTCCACACAACATCATGTTGGCATACCAGCAAAATACAGGTAATGCAGGTTATGACTATAACCTGGGTGCGGGTGTTGCAGATGGTGGCCAAACCATTTATATGCCAAACTCCTACCTGTCTGATTTCATTGGTAACGATGAGAAATCTGTACAGCTTCAATATTCTTTAAACTTTGATCAATACGGTGTTCCTGGCCTGAACTGGACCAGCGCATTTGTGTATGGTTGGGATATTGATGCAAACCGTGCAGTACGTGCAAATCCAGCTGATCCAAACTCAGCTATTGTTGCTCGTGAACTCGTAGTGGATAACGCGATTGAACGTGAATTCTTTAACCAGGTGAAATACACCGTTCAATCTGGTTTTGCTAAAGATGCCAGCTTACGTGTACGTCATTCTTACTACCGTGCGAGTGATGAATACCAAGGAAGCTACATTGGTGACACCAATGAATGGCGTTTATTCCTAGACATCCCAGTGAAATTATTCTAATTTCCTAGCGAAGGTCTAAATCAAAAAAACCTGCACAGTGTGCAGGTTTTTTTATGGCGTCCTCACTAAACAAGACAGATCAGTGAGGGGGGGGAAAAGCCGTATTATTTTGCAGCTTCAATCGCTTTTAATACTTCAGCTTTGGCAACCTCTGCGCCTTCCCAACCGGTCAATTTCACCCATTTGCCTGGCTCTAAATCTTTATAGTGGGCAAAGAAGTGTTCAACCTGTTGAATCAGTAACGGTGGAAGATCGGTATATTCTTTCACGTCTTTGTAAATTGGAGTCAATTTGTCGTGCGGTACCGCGATCAGTTTCGCATCAATACCACCGTCATCTTCCATGTTCAATTTACCGACCGGGCGGCAACGAATTACTGAACCTGGTTCAACCGGATGTGGTGTTACCACCAATACGTCTAATGGGTCACCATCTTCAGACAAAGTATTTGGTACATAACCGTAGTTTGCTGGGTAGAACATTGCAGTACCCATGAAACGGTCTACAAATAACGCATCAGAATCTTTATCAATTTCGTATTTGATTGGCGCTGCATTGGCAGGAATTTCAATGATTACATAGATATCATTTGGCGCATCTTTACCCGCTGGGATATTGCTGTAGCTCATGGCATCACTCTTTCACAAATTAAATTTTTTAAACCGCGTCAATTATAACGGGTTTCGGCTATTAATGACTTCGCGATTATACATTCATGACATAAAAATAGATATTTTGCTGTGCAATCACGCGGTCAGTTTAATCACCAGCAGCAATAAACAGATCGGGCAAAGTAACGATAATAACCAGATAATCGAGCGCAACGTCGCCCAGTTGGCCAGATAACACAGCCCGTACAGCAGACGAAACACCAGATAGGCAATGCCAAAGGTCATAATAATAAACTGCGGAATCACCATATATTCGGCCAGTAAAATGGCGGCAATAAACAGCGGCAAACTTTCAAAGCTGTTTTGCTGGGCAGCATTGGCACGCGCCGCCAGACCGGTGGTATTGGCTAAAAAAGAACGTGGATTTTGATTATCTTCAGATTTAAAGCCGCCAGCCATTTTTGCAATTACTGCAAATAAATAAGGCAACAGGCAGGCGATTAGAATCAGATAGACGATTCCACTAATACTTTGCATCTATTTTTTCTCGTCGGAATTCTTCAAAACTTTATCATAGCATGGTGTTTTAAGCATAAATTTTGTTAAATAGGGTGTTTTTATTCATTGTGTAGGATTCATGATGGTCAATCCTGATCAAAAAGAAATGTTCGATGTACTTGAAAAACAGCGCCAGCATCAGCTGCAAGTCGATCGGGCCTTAAAAATTGTGATTCCCATTGTGGCCTTTTTATTAACGGTCATCTGTTCCAACCTGAACATCTGGTCAACCCTGTTTACCTTTGTGGTGCTGTGGGTGGCCCTGTATGCGGTGGGAATTAAACGTCTGCCTTTATGGCACTGGGTGACCGTAATTCTGGTGTATTGCCTGATTGATAATATTTTAAGTTATGGCAGCTTCCATTCCTCCGGTTTTAGCCGTCAGTTTGGCTCGATGTTTATTTTCCTCGGGGTGATGGGGGTTGGACGTCCTTACTTCGACCGCTGGCTAATGAAAAAAGAGAATTAAAAAAAGCGCCCTTAGGCGCTTTTTTTATTGCAGAATTTATGCAGTCTTACGTAGGTCTTTACGCAGGATTTTACCTACGTTAGATTTCGGTAATTCATCCATAAATTCAACATAACGTGGGCGTTTATAACCGGTCAGGTTTTCTTTGGCAAAGGCCAGAACTTCTTCAGTCGTCAATGAAGGATCTTTCTTCACAACGAACAGTTTTGGCACTTCACCTGATTTTTCATCTGGTACACCAATTGCAGCCACTTCCAGTACTTTTGGATGTTTCGCCACGACTTCTTCAATTTCAGAAGGATAAACGTTAAAGCCAGATACCAGAATCATGTCTTTCTTACGGTCAACAATCTTCACATAGCCTCGTGAATCCATAACACCAATGTCACCTGTACGGAAGAAACCATTAATCATCACTTTGTCGGTTTCATCTGGACGGTTCCAATAGCCTTTCATGACTTGTGGACCACGGATTGAAATTTCACCCTGCTCGCCCAATGCTACTTCATTGCCGGCATCATCCAGAATTGCCACTTCAGTTAATGGCAATGGAATACCAATCGTACCGCTGAATTCTTCAGACGCTGGCGGGTTCGCGGTAGCCACCGGTGAAGTTTCAGATAAACCGTAACCCTCAATGATGTTGGTGCCAGTCACTTTTTTCCAGGCTTCCGCTGTAGATGGTAATACAGCCATACCGCCGCCCATCGCCATTTTCAATCGGCTGTGATCAAGCTGTTTAAACTCTTCATTGTTCACAAGTGCATTGAATAAGGTGTTCACCGCAGGGAAGAAAGTTGGTTGATATTTGCGTAATTCTTTCATTACCGCAGGTAAGTCACGCGGGTTTGGAATCAATACGTTTGCCTGACCTTTATACATCCCGTAAAGCGCGCACACCATAAATGCAAAAATGTGATACAGCGGCAATGCACAGAAAATACGGTCATCTGGCTGACCATCTTGCGCACCAAATTTACTTTGGAAAATACCATCGCATTGCAGCATGTTTGCCACAAGGTTGCGATGCGTTAATTCTGCACCTTTAGATACCCCTGTCGTACCACCAGTATATTGCAGTACTGCCGTATCGCTTAGGGTCAGGTTTGGACGCTTGTAGTTGCTGACATTGGCTTTCGACATGGCCGCATTGAACTTGACATGGCCCGGAAGATCCCACGCCGGAATCTGTTTACGCACTGAGCGTAAGACAAAGTTCACCAACGTACCTTTTAGGGTGCCCAGCATGTCACCTACAGAGGCAACCACGACGTGCTTGACTGGGGTTTTACCTAGAATCGCCTGATATACAGAAGCGAAGTTTTCAATAATCACCAGCACTTCTGCGCCAGAGTCATTTAACTGATGCTCAAGTTCACGTGAGGTATACAGCGGGTTTACATTCACCAGCACCAGACCGGCACGGAATACACCCAACGCCACCACTGGATATTGAAGAACGTTTGGCATCATCACTGCAACACGTGTGCCTTTGGCCAAGCCCAGACCTTGCAAATAGCTTGCAAATTTGCGGCTTGCTTCTTCCAGTTCAGCAAAGGTCAGCACTTTATCCATAAAGATAAAGGCATCACGTGAACCAAACTTCTGGAAATTACGTTCAAAGATATCAACCAGTGACGTATTCTCCGGTGGCAACTCTACAGTTTCTGGAATCCCTGTCTTTCGGTATTCTTCAAACCAAATTTTTTCCATAATGCCAATCTCTCCAATCAGTAATCCTTAGTATTCAACTGTTTTATACACTGCCGCACTTCATTTTTTGGCTTGTTTATGTACAGCAGTGGATCCATTTTCACGAATTCGATTCATATATAACGTATTTTATGTAAACAACGCTAGTCTTATCTCTGAATCAACAGTTTATTTGCTTTTTGATATCCCCGTGGTAAAAGCTGTCCCTTAGTTCCTCTCTTACCGATATACTTCTGCAAGTCATCACCTTTTAATTTTAACTGCTGCTGTCCTGCAAACACTTGAATTATTTCATCTAAATTTAGCATTGTCATGGATACAATCTGATCTTTCGGTTCAAGTTGTATCAATTTATTACCTTTACCTTTGTTCAGCACCGGTAATTCTGCCAGATCAACAATCAGTAAACGGCCGGCAGAACTGAGTAGCGCAACATGACTGAACTGCTCAATAGTTTGCAGATTCATCACGCTGGCACCTTCAGACAGGCTCAGGAAAGCCTTACCGGCTTTGGCATTGGTATCCAGCTGTTTGGCTTGGGTTTTAAAGCCATAACCTTTGCTGCTCATGACCAGAATTTCAGCCTGATCTTCTGCCACAAACACCTGTTTAAAGCCGACCCCGCTGGCCGGTGATAAACGTGAACTGAGCGGTTCACCCAAACCACGCGCCGATGGCAGGCTGTTAATGGCCACACCATAACTGCGTCCAGTGTCATCCAGCACATAGGCACGCTGGTTGGATTTGCCTTGGGCGTGACTTAAATACTGGTCACCAGCGCGGAAATTCAGGTTTTCGGCATCGACATCATGGCCTTTGGCACAGCGAATCCAGCCAGCTTCAGACAGCACCACGGTTACCGGATCAGCCGGCAGCATGTCCTGTTCATTAATGGCAGTGGCTTCAGCGCGCTGCACGATTGGTGAACGGCGGTCATCACCAAACTTTTTGGCGTCGTCTTTTAACTCCGTAATAATCAGGTTTTTTAATGATTCCGGATTGGCCAACTGTTCACGAATTGTGGCAGCTTTGGCCTCGAGTTCTTCCTGTTCGCGACGGATTTCCATTTCTTCCAGTCGGGCCAGATGGCGCAACTTGAGTTCCAAAATGGCTTCAGCCTGAATCTCATCAATACCAAAGTGCGCCATCAGCTCTGCTTTGGGATGATCTTCTTCGCGGATAATGCGGATCACGGTATCAATGTCTAAATAGGCAATCAGCAAGCCGGCCAGAATATGCAGGCGTTTTTCAATCTTGTTCAGATGATATTGCAGGCGGCGTGTGACGGTATGTTTACGAATCTCGATCCATTCCAATAAAATCTGGCGAATCGATTTCACCTGTGGACGACCATCGGCACCAATCATGTTCATGTTGACCCGATAGCTTGATTCCAGATCGGTGGTTGCAAACAGATGGCTCATCACTGCATCGGCATCAATCCGGTTGGAACGCAGCACAATCACCAGACGGGTCGGATTTTTATGGTCCGACTCATCCCGTACATCGGTCACCAGTGGTAGCTTTTTGGCCTGCATCTGGTCAGCAATCTGGGTAATGACTTTTGAGCCAGAGACCTGATACGGTAAATCACTGATAACAATTTCATTTTTTTCAATGGTATACACCGCACGCATGCGATAACTGCCGCGTCCAGTGGTCTGAATCTTTAACAGTTCATCTGGCGGGGTAATTACTTCAGCCCGGGTCGGTAAATCCGGGCCAGGAATATATTCTGCAACCTTGCTATCGCTTAAATTCGGATTACGGATCAGGGCGATGGTGCCTTTAATGATTTCACGCAAGTTGTGCGGCGGAATATCGGTGGCCATACCCACGGCAATGCCGGTGGTGCCATTGAGCAGGATATTTGGAACCCGTGCCGGCAAGGTCACTGGCTCTTTTAGGGAACCATCAAAGTTGTCCTGCCAGTCGCAGGTGCCCTGACCGAGTTCAGACAGTAACAGGTCACTATATGCGGATAATTTGGCTTCGGTATAACGCATTGCGGCAAAGGATTTTGGATCATCCGGTGAACCCCAGTTGCCCTGCCCTTCAATAAATGGATAACGATAGCTAAACGGCTGCGCCATTAACACCATGGCTTCATAACAGGCCAAGTCACCATGCGGATGGTACTTACCCAGCACATCACCGACCGTACGTGCAGATTTTTTTGGTTTACTGCTTGGCTTGAGACCCAGCTCGCTCATGGCATAGACGATACGGCGCTGTACCGGTTTCAGGCCATCGCTGATATGAGGCAATGCACGGTCCATAATCACGTACATGGCATAGCTGAGATATGCTTGTTCAGTAAATTCTGCTACGGAACGGTTTTCTGTCGCATGATGCGCGAGGCTTGTCATAACAACCTGTAATCCTAAATTAATGCGTTATAGTTTTGACGTTCTTATGCTATGCCGCAGCCGCGGCCAGCACAAGGGTAGCCGATCACACTCTGCGACAATTTATGTCTTATGGCGTAAAAATATCCATTTTAGGCGCGTCAATCAACTGAAAAATACACAAGTCTGACTGCACGTTGAAAAACATATTCCAGAAATAAAAAAGATGCGCCGGCACAATAGCCAGCGCATCTTGCATTGTCTGTATGAGCGGCTGCTTATAAACCAATCGACTCCAGGGTCTTGCCGCGGGTTTCCTCACCCAGCAGCACAATCACCAGTGCCACGGCCAGCAGCACCGCGGTAAACATCATAAATACATAGCTAAAGCCGTTGTGCATCACCATCATCTGGGTCACCACCAAAGGCGCAACAATACCGCCCATACGGCCCACCGCCGAAGCCCAGCCGGAACCAAAGGCACGGATATTGGTTGGATACTGTTCCGGCGTATAGGTATACAGCACACCCCAGGCGCCTAAATTAAAAAACGACATCAGGCATCCCCAGAACACAATCATGCCGACGCTGCTGGCCTGTCCAAAGAAGTAGGCTGATACCGCACACAGCCCAATAAAGCCGGCCAGTGTGGCTTTGCGGCCAAGTTTTTCTACCAGCCAGGCCGCCGCAATATAACCCGGCAACTGCGCCAGAATCATGATCAGCACATATTCAAAGGACTGCACAATAGTATAGCCTTCCTTGACCAGCAGACTTGGCAGCCAGGTAAAAATGCCATAATAGGAATAGACAATGCCGAACCAGATCAGCCACAGCATGAGGGTACGACGCGCAAATGGCCCCGACCACAGCTGGGCAAAAGAAATATTCTGTTTGGCGGCCACCGGTTTCACTTCCAGCTGTTCAATCACCTCGACACCGCAGCGGCGTTCCAGACTTTGTACTAGTTTGTGCGCTTCTTCGACCCGGCCGCGGTTAATCAAATACGGCACCGATTCCGGTACTTTTTTCCAGATGACCCAGGCATAGAGCGCCGGTAAGCCACCAATTAAAAAGGCCATATGCCAGTCAAAGGTCGGAATCACAAAATAAGACACCAGCGCCGCACAGAGCCAGCCCAGCCCCCAGAAGCTTTCCAGCAGCACAATAAAACGGCCCCGCACATGCGCCGGAATATATTCACTGACCAAAGTCACCGCAACCGGCAACTGCCCGCCCAGCCCTAAACCGACAATAAAGCGGAAAAACAGTAACCAGCTTAAATTTGGGGCAAAGGCACAGGCCGCTGTGGCCAGGCTATAAATCACCAGGGTCGTGGCAAATACGGTTTTACGCCCAATCCGGTCGGCCAACCCGCCGGAGAACACCGCACCAATGGCCATGCCAACAAAACCAATTGACACCACCCAGCCTTTTTCTGCCGGGCTCATTTGCCAGTCTTCCGCCATTTTGGCCAGAATAAAGGAGATTAAACCGGTATCCATGGCATCAAACATCCAGCCCAGTCCGATGACCCATAGCAAGGTATAGTGGAACTTACCAATCGGTAAGCGTTGTACACGAGAAACTAGATCCATAATAAACGCTCTGACAGGGTGGAGAGGAAAACGCGGATGGCGCGCCTGGTTATTGTTATGACAACAGCAATCAGCTTTGATTTTAAAGACAATGACCGCTATCTGGATAGCGGTCATGCCGTTTAATTTATAGGAGATTTGTGGCTAGGAGGCATCTTTGGATGAGGCCGACTGCTCATCATCATCCTTATAAATGAATTTTGGCATTTCCAGACCAAAATAGATCGCAATTAAACGTAAGGTAAAACCAAAAATCAGCGTGGCGATAACGGTTAGTTCTAGCGACAGGCCAATTTCAATACAGACCCAATAGCAGATCACCGACACAAAAGAGATACTGGCATACAGCTCACGGCGGAACACCAGCGGCACATCATTACACAGAATATCACGCAGAATCCCGCCCGAGACGCCGGTCAGCACACCAGCCACTGCCGACACCACAAAACCGTGGCCCATTTCCAGCGCAATCTGGCAGCCAATAATGGTAAAGCCAATCAGACCCAAAGCATCCAGCACCAGGAAGATGGAACGCAGATGGCGCATCCATTTGGCAATTAAAATGGTGACAAAGGCTGCCGCGCAGGTCAGGACCAGATATTCCGGATGCTTGACCCAGGTTAAAGGATAATGGCCCAGCAATACATCACGTACCGAGCCGCCGCCCAGTGCGGTGACACAGGCAATCAGGGTCACCCCGAACCAGTCCATGCTTCGCCGTCCTGCCGACAATGCACCTGTCATTGCTTCTGCAGTAATGGCAATAATATAAATGACCAACAGCAACATGAACTGCCCTTCTTTCACTAGGGGAATTGATGCGCGTTATCATAAGCGAAAATACGGCAAATGTTATAAAAATTGTGCACAACATTGCTTAAATTTCTTGCCCGAACCGCAGATACAGGGCTGTTTCATGGTGATCTGCTGATCGGTGGTCGGATCAAGAAAATACCACACACCCTGATGTTTGACGAAATGCGACACTTCATGATGTATCTGCGGCTGGTTGCCATCCTGATAATAGGCCTTGAATTCGACCTGGGCATGGCTTTTGTCCAGCTTTTCCTGAGCACTTACGATTTCCAGTTTTAACCACTGGTTGGCGCTGCTCCAGTCCCGAATAGCGGCCACATCCAGAGCCTGCTGCTGACCAAGTGCGGTGGTTTTGACAATATAATCAATCTGCTGCAAGGCAAAGGCACTATAGCGTGAACGCATTAGCTGAGCGGCAGTTTGGGCCTGCTGCTGACCTAAATGCAAAGGCTGGCAACAACTGTGATAAAACCCAGCGCCACAAGGACAAGGCTGTTCTGACATAAATATTTTCCAAAAAAATAGCCTGACAATGCAGGCTATTTTAACGGAACTGAATCGGAAAACAGGAATATTCTGAGTGCTACTCGGCTGGCGGCTGTGGCAGCACATGCACCTTCTCGATTTTATGCCCGTCCATGGTGACCACTTCAAAAATATGATCATCGGCCAGCAGACGTTGGCCATTTTCCGGCAAACGGCCGAGATGGAACAGGATATAACCCGACAGGGTCGAATATTCTTCCAGCTCGTTGACCAGATCACGACCGAGCAATAACGAGACATGGCGGATATCGGTCGAGCCATCCAGCATCAGGCTGCCATCTTCCAGGGTTTCTGCAACCGCGTCGAGGGTATCTTCATCCGGGAATTCACCGGCAATGGCTTCCAGTACATCAATCGGGGTGACCACACCTTCAATCGAGCCATATTCATTCAGTACAATTGCCATTTGCAGCGGCGCCTGACGCAGCTGTTCCATCACCATCAACACCTGTGCATTTTCATGCACAATCACCGGTTCGCGCAGATGTTTTTCAAAATTCAGTACGCCGGTTTCAATAAATTCATTCATAACCTTATGGGTCAGCACCACCCCGGCAATATTGTCCAGCTCGCCATGTACCACAATTAAACGTGAATGCGAGGTATTCATCAGCTGGGCCTGAATGCTGTCCTGGTCTTCATCTAAATCCAGCCATTCCAGTTCCGGTCGCGGGGTCATCACCGATTTTACCGGACGCTCGGCCAGACTGAGTACGCCCTGCACCATCACGGTATGGTAAACGCTGTTCTCTTCGGCAAAGACTTCATCGGCAAAAGCACGTGTCGCCAGCACTTCTTCCGGACTTGGATGCTCCGGTTCCGGCCCGTTCGGTTTGCCGCCGAGCATCCGCATCACCGCAGAAGCGGTACGATAACGCAGGTCGGTGGTGGTGACCATTTTTTCCTGATTTTTGCGCATGGCTTGGTTCAGGAACTCGATCATCACCGAGAAACCAATCGCGGCATATAAATAGCCTTTTGGAATGTGATAACCAAAACCTTCCACCACCAGCGAGAAACCGATCATCATCAGGAAGCACAGGCACAGAATAACCACAGTTGGATGTTTGTTGACAAAATCCATCAGCGGTTTAGAGGCCCAAAGCATAATACCGATGGCAATGGTCACCGCGATCATCATCACCGACAGCTCTTTGACCATGCCGACCGCGGTAATCACACTGTCGAGCGAGAACACCGCATCCAGCACCACAATCTGCACAATCACCATCCAGAAAGTGGCGTGTACCGGATTTTCTTCTTTCAGCTGCGGCTTGCCTTCAATACGCTCACGCAGCTCCATGGTGCCTTTAAACAGCAGGAACACCCCACCAAACAGCAAGATCAGATCACGACCCGAAAACGGATGATCAAAAATATGGAACAGCGGATTGGTCAGGGTGACCACCCAAGCAATTGAAGCCAGCAGAATCAGGCGCATGCCTAAAGCCAGAATCAGCCCGACCACCCGCGCGGCATTACGCTGTTCTGGCGGCAATTTTTCAGCCAGAATGGCAATAAACACCAGGTTATCAATACCCAGCACAATTTCCAGAATAATCAGGGTCAGCAAACCCACCCATGCGGCTGGATCAGACATCCATTCAAAAATCATGGGCGATGCTCCACGAGTATCGTTTTGGCTGTGCGACAGCCAAGGCCGGCTGTTTCAAAACCTGGGGAATGAAAGGGAAAAGAAAAGAGATTAAAAGCGGCTGTTGTTGTATGGTGCAATAGTGTCCACTACCCATGACGGTTCTATTGTTGTCAAACACGATTTCAGTATAGAAAAGATTGGCGCCAGAATCACTCTTTTTTTGGCCTGGTCACGGTTGTGCTGCATGCTTTAACAATTCTTTGCAATCACACTGCACGGCGCTGGCATTGTTTGTCATATTTTTTGCATAAGCTAGAGCAGACAAAAAGAACATGTTAAGGTGAAACAAGAATCATGAATAGCGTAGTAAAAATGACTGATAATTTAAAACATCCTTCTCCTAAAACAACACAACCTTTAATTGCTTTATATTGCGGCTCACGTTCTGGAAATAAACCGGTCTATCAGGAAAAGGCCGTGGCACTGGCACGCCGTCTGGCGGAAAATGGCTTTGGTCTGGTCTATGGCGGCGCCAGTATCGGTTTAATGGGTCAGGTCGCCGATGCCGTGGTTGATCACGGTGGTGAAACTGTAGGTGTGATTCCGGAATTTATGCTGGATTATGAAATTGCCCATCATCGTCTGACCGAATTGCATATTGTACACAGCATGCATGAACGTAAAGCCCTCATGGCCGAACGTGCCAGCGCCTTTGTGGCCTTGCCGGGCGGACTGGGCACCTTTGAGGAAATTCTGGAAATTGCCACCTGGGGCCAGTTGAACCAGCATCAAAAACCGATGATGCTCTATAACGTCAATGGCTTCTATAATGCGCTAATTGCCCAACTTGACCATGCCGTGACTGAAGGCTTCCTGCCGCCGCAGCACCGCGCCAAGCTGATTATCTGCAATCATGCCGATGAAATCCTGACTGCATTACATAATCTGGATGCCCCACAGCACGTTGCCATTTAAAGCGCTTGAACCCAAAAGTCCAGAAAGAAAAAAGCGAGCCGAAGCTCGCTTTTTTTGTACTTGATGTTCAGTCCATGCTTAGCCTGAAATCAGGTTATAGAACCATGGCAAAGTGGTCGCCAGGAATACCGACATGGCCAGACCAAACATCAGTTTCATCGCATCTTTGCTGACATTGCGTGAGGTACGGTATTTGCTGACCCCGTTCACAATCATTGAGATGGCAAATTCACGACCGGCCAACAGACCCAGGAATACCCAGGTGGTACTCATCGGGATATTGCTCCACTCTTTGAAAACCAGCAGGATCATTGCATAGATAAAGTCCACGATGGTCGCAGCACGTACATCGGTAACATCGGTTTTGGTATCGACAATCTTCTGGATGGCACCACCACGCTGGTACAGAATAACCCCCAGCAAGATCACAAAGACCGTAATGGCAAACATCAGGAATTCAAACGGTACCTGACGCGGCACATACACGAAGATGTTGGCCAGATCCTGAATCAGCCACTGGCTCCACAGGAAACCGGTAGATAACCATTGTAGAATCACCCATTTGGTCGAATGTTCCTGATCTTTGGTCTGGTTGAAGTACACCGTCATTTTGTTGGCCACAAAACGATAGATGATCAGCGCCGCCAGGAAGGCCACGGCATAGCCCATCATGGATTTGACCATCATCGAGCCCAAGCTCGCAGGAGAGAAGATGGTCAACACCAAGAAGGTGGTACTGACCGGAATACCATATTTGGTCAGTAGCAACAGTAAAACCGGCGGCACAATATACAGCCAGGTAATTCCGCCTTCAGGGAACGGAATGGTTTCCAGTCGCCCATAAGAGGCATCACCGACGCCCGATGCATACCAGCCATAGACCAAGACCACAACCAGGATACTGCTGATATACACCCACAGTACCCACCAAGGACGATGGGAGTTAGAAGAAATAAAAGTCCCTAAGGTTTGAGGTACATCATTTCCGACAATAGAATAGGCCGCCAAACAGAAGCCGATTACCATTAAAAGTTCAATTGTCATAAGAACAAAGCCTATGTTCAAAAAGGGAACACCACCCCCTATCGGGCTGGCATTAGCTTAAAATGATGACAATACTATTTCAGTTCTATGACATTTTAGTGACAATAAAAATTTAAAATAAAAAAAGAGCACCGTAGTGCCCTTTCTCTTTTTTGCTCACTTATTTCAGGTTCAGCTGATATACCGCGGTGCTGCCGCTGACTTCATTGCCCACCACCAGTAATGGCTGGCCATTAGGCGAGTCCTTTGCCTCAATAAAGACCAGACCTTCCGGGCCTAAATCACCGGCCTGCCCCAGCTCAATTTGTTCAGTGCTCGCGTTCATCTCACGGCTATTCAGATACTGCACAAAACTTGGTGCAGATGGAGTCGATACATCATAGACCATCACCCCGCCAGCACGTTCCAGACCAATAAAGGCAAAGGTTTTGCTGCCAATCTGGCCCAGCGTCACGCCTTCAGGTTCAGGGCCTTTGTTGTCACTGCGGTTATCCATGCCTGCTTCTTCATGGTTGGCATTGAAAATTTCCGGATGATTCTCGGCAATGTACTGCTCAAAATCATCCCCTGAATCCCAGACCCGTTCCAGACCGTTTTGCGCGCTATTTTCTGTCCAGATACTGACCGAGCGTGCACCAAAACTATAAAGATGGTCATATACCAGATTGCCGCGTTCATTCAGCTTTGGCGTACCATCGGCATTTTTCTGGTAGCCTTCAGTCCAGGTAATATTCAGACGACCCAGCAGATGATCTTTACGGCAGTCACCGGCATTGCCTGCCGTGGCACCGCAGTAACCAAAATTGTCCGGATTCAGCTCGGCACCTTTGGCCAGCTGGCTTAAGTGTGCCGGTAAATCATCGCCTAAACGGCGGGCAAAGCCATCGGCATGTACCAGATGTTTCACTCGCCATTCTTCTACAAAACCTTTGCTGGTGTCGTTATTAAAATATTCTGGTGTGTCTTCGCCCCAGGCGCGCGCATCGCCTTCATTGGCGGTCACAATATAGGTTTTGCCGGCCACATCAAAGCTGGCAATTGCATCTGGCATATACAGACCGCGCACATTGGCCCAGGTCTGGATCTTAATACTGCCCGTTCCATCAACACCATCGGCATCGCTGACATCCATGCCATTGCCGTCCAGACCATGGTCTTTAAAGCCCAATGGATACACCGCCAGTACTTTGGCATTGACCACATCAATTTTGGCCAGCGCATTGTTTTCCTGCAATGCAGCCCAAGCCGTTTTGCCATCTTGCGATACCGTAATATATTCCGGTTCAAAATCCTGCGCCGCGGTCGCATTTGGCCCGAAAATACGCACGCCCTGGGCACGCAGCGCCGCTTCCTGTCCATTAAAGGCTTTAAAGTCTGCAGTGCGGACCACAGGCGCTGTTAAATTACTCAGCTGAATCACGGAAATTGAACCTTCCGGATCAACCTGATAATCATCAGATGGCTCACCTTCATTGGCCACCAGCAGGGTTTGACCATCCGGGCTAAAAGTCAGCATATCCGGTAAGGCACCGACCTGCACATGCGCCAGTTTGCTCAGATCTTTGGCCTGATACAGCGCCACATAACCCGGATCGGTTTTGACGGCAGCCTGAATCGCAATTGCCACAATACCGTTATGCACCGCGACACTATTTACTTCTGCACCTTCGGCAATATCATGGACCTGAATCTCGGCAATTTTAACCGGCTGATTTGGCTGGCTTAAATCGAGTACATCCAGCACCCCGGCCTGCGCATTGACCACAAACAGACGTTTGCTGGCGGCATCATAGGCCGGAATTTCTGCGGCACTTTCTGCAAAAATGCCGGACTGATAGGCCCCGATTTTGCTCAGTTCAATGGTATTGGGGGTTGGATCGACCGGTGTGGGGCTGACCTGATCATCATCACTGTTACACGCTGCCATTCCCACGGCCAACATGGCCACCCAAAGTGATTTCAATTGTAATTTCATAGGTTTAATTTGATAGTGTTTAGAATATGAACAATTTATAAACATCCGGTTGCAGTGCCATGACGTTTTGATTGCAGTTTTCTGACAGGGTCAGGCCGTCACGCGGCAACGCTTTAGATACGACATCCGCGCCAGATTGTTTTACACTAGGCAAAATTCCACCATGCCCGCTAATTATGACTGCCACGCCAACCCATCAAGCCCTGCAACCCGAATTCAGATTGTTGGTGCTGCTGGTGTCGATTGGCTTTTTTATGCAGGGCCTGGATACCACCATCATCAACACCGCGTTGCCGGCCATTGCCGAGAATTTGCAGGAAGATCCACTGCGAATGCACAGCGTGGTGGTGGCTTATGTGTTGTCAGTGGCGGCCTGCATTCCCTTGAGTGGCTGGCTGGCCGACCGTTTTGGCGTGCGCAACACCTATTTTTCCGCCATTGTGATTTTCACCCTGGCCTCTATTGGCTGTGCCTATGCCAGCAGCCTGAATGAACTGCTGTTTTACCGGGTACTGCAAGGCATTGGCGGCGCGTTCTTATTGCCAGTTGGTCGTCTGGCGATGCTAAAAATCATTCCCCGCACCCAGTTTTTATCGGCCATGAGCCTGATGAGTCTGGCCGGTCTGATCGGCCCCTTAATTGGACCTACTTTGGGCGGCTGGCTGGTGGAAGTCGCCTCATGGCACTGGATTTTTCTAATCAATCTGCCGATTGGCATTTTAGGGGTCTTGATTACTTTTAAAGCCATGCCAAATATTACCGAGCCGAGCGTGCCGCAATTTGATTTCTGGGGATTTATCCTGTTATTGATTGCCATGGTCGGGCTGTCACTGGGTATTGAAAATGTGGCTAGTCCGCTGTACTCGCTGTGGTGGAGCATTGCGCTGGTTCTGCTCGGTCTGCTGAGTGCCGGCCTGTATGCCTATCATGCGCATACCCATCAGAATGCCCTGTTTCGCAGCAAGCTGTTCCGGCACCGGATTTATGCAATCGGGATTCTCGGTAACTCGATTGCCCGGCTGGCCGGCAATTCAATTCCCTTTTTACTGCCGCTGATGCTGCAACTGGCCTTTGGCTTTGAGCCCTTTGTGACCGGCCTGATGATGATTCCGACTGTACTCGGTTCGCTGGCCTCAAAACCGATTATCCGCCAGCTGATTCAGCGCTTTGGTTATCGTCAGGTACTTATCACCAATACCTTGCTGGTCGGGGCCTGTATCGCCAGTTTTGCCCTGACCACGGCCGACACACCCATCTGGCTACGTGCGCTGCATTTCTTTATTTTTGGTCTGCTTAATTCACTGCAGTTTGTGTCCATGAACACCCTGACCCTAAAAGATTTGCCGCAGCAGGATGCCAGCAGCGGCAACAGCTTCCTGTCGATGATCATGATGCTGTCCATGAGTATTGGCGTGGCCTTGGCCGGAACGCTGGTCAACCTGTTTAGTGCCTATTGGGGACCGGAACAGGTGGTCGCAGCCTTTCATGCCAGCCTGATCTGTCTGGGCAGTATCAACCTGCTGGCTGCAATGATTTTCTGGAAAATTCCGAAAAACACCCCGGTCTAAAGCCGCGTGGAATGCTAGCCGCCGTGCAGGCTTCGCGTTATGATCAAAATTGAATCCTGAAGATCTACCTTGCCTATGTCTGCACACCCTGCCCGCCGTTCTGTCCAGCCCCTGACCTATGCTGCGGTTGCCATCTGCGGCGTGGTGCTGATGGCGGCCTTGCTGTATTGGGGCGTGCTGCATACCCGGCCAGCCACCGCACAGGACTATCCGATTCAGGGCTTTGATGTTTCGCATCATCAGCAGCAGATTGACTGGCACAGGATTTCGCCGGAAAAATACCGTTTCGTCTATTTAAAAGCCACTGAAGGCGGCGATTTTAAAGACCGTAAATTTCAGGACAACTGGCTGGCCGCGCATGAACAGGGCTTTCTGGTCGGCGCCTATCATTTTTATCGGCTGTGTCGTGATGGTCAGGTGCAGGCACAGAATTTTATCGACAGCGTTCCGAAACAGGCCAACAGCTTGCCACCGGTGATTGATCTGGAATACGACAGCAACTGCATCAACACCTATACCCGGGAACAGTTGCTGCATGAAATTGGGGTGATGCATGACGCGCTGCAACAGCACTATGGCAAACAGCCGATTTTTTACATTTCCAGGAATTTTTATAATATTGTACTGGTCAATCAGTTCCCGCAGGTGCCGCTGTGGGTACGCGAATATCAAGGCAAACCGGCCTTAAGTGGCAATCCCGACTGGCTGTTCTGGCAATATAGCAATCGTGGCCAGATTCCCGGCATTGCCACTCCGGTCGATCTGAATGCCTTTTATGGCGATGAACAGGACTGGCAACAGTTTCTTAAGGCCAACCAGATTGTGGAACCATCTAAAAATAGCGTGGATACAATCCCTTAATACTCATACCAACAAGATAAAAATAAAAGCTGACAGGAATATTGTGCGAATGACACTGAAATACAAGATTTTGTCAGGTCTGCTTGGCCTGATGTTACTGCTGATTGCACCCATCATCTATATACTGCAGCCCTCCGGAAAAGTGCAGGATTTCCAGCCGTGGCTGTATCAGCCGGCAGCAACCGCACCAGCGGGCTACACGGTCAAATTCTTTGGCGTATCGACCTTACTGTTTGATGATGGCCAGCAACAGCTGTTGATTGATGGCTTCTTTAGCCGGCCGAGTCTGAGTCAGCTGATGTTTGGTCAAATTAACAGCCAGCCAATCGTAATTGAACATGCGATTGAGCTCCATCAATTGCAACGAACGCAAGCCATTCTGGTGACACACTCGCATTATGACCATGCGCTGGATGTCCCTCTACTTGGCCAATTGCTGCCGCAGGCTAAAATTATTGGTTCCCGAAGCACGCTGAATATTGCCCGTGGTGCTCACTTGCCCGAAAGCCAGTTACAGCAGCTGGTACCTTTACAACCGATGCAGATTGGCAACTTTACTGTCACCGCTTTCCCGTCCCAGCATACTCCGCCAACTGCAGTGAATAATGATCTGGGTGAGGAAATCCAGCAGCCACTGAGCCTGCCGGCACGGTTTTCGGAGTTTAAAGAAGGCCATAGCTTTGACTATCTGATTGAATATGAAGGTCATAAAAGTCTGGTCAAGGCCAGCACCGGTTTTATTCCCGAACAGCTCAAACAGCTACAGGTCGATCATCTGTTTCTGGGCATTGCCCAGCTGTCCAGGCAACCGGAACAGTATCAGCAGCAGTATCTGGCAGAAACCTTGCAGCACCTAAAACCCAAGGTGCTGATTCCCATCCATTGGGATGATTTTTTCCAGCCGCCAGAACAGCCGCTACAGTTTTTACCACATCTGGCCGATAATACCCCGAAGAGTCTGAATACCGTGATCAAGGCCGCAGCACAACAACAGACCCAAGTGCTGCTGCTCGATCAACCGTATGCTTATCCGCTAATGACAGCCACGGATGTCGCGCGTTAAGATGGTGCCATGAGAAAAATCATTCATATTGATATGGATGCGTTCTATGCCTCGGTCGAGCTAAAAGAGCGTCCAGAGTTACAACATCTGCCGGTGGTGGTGGCATCACATCATCCGCGTGCAGTGATTGTGGCCGCGTCCTACCCGGCGCGGGTGTTTGGGCTGCGCTCGGCCATGTCAATGAGTCAGGGCCGGAAACTGTGCCCGCAGGTGATTGTACTGGAACCGAATTTCCAGAAGTACCGGGAAGTGTCGGCACAAATCCATCAAATTTTTCAAAAATATACTGCAATCATTGAACCGCTGTCGCTCGATGAAGCCTATCTGGATGTTAGCGAAAACCTGCAGCAACTCCCCAGCGCCACAGAAGTGGCAATGCGCATCCGCGAAGATATTTTTCAGACCACCGGCCTGACTGCATCTGCCGGCGTGGCACCCAATAAATTTCTGGCCAAAATTGCCTCGGACTGGCATAAACCGAATGGCCTCTGCGTGATCAAGCCTTCGCAGGTGCAGACCTTTATTCAGGATTTACCCTTAAAGAAAATTCCGGGCGTGGGCAAGGTCATGCAGGAAAAGCTGAAGGCCTTGGGTCTGGAAACCTTGGGCGATCTGCAACAGGTCGAAGAAGGCCTGCTGATTCAACGTTTTGGTAAATATGGCAAACGCCTGTTTTTATATGCACAAGGCATTGATGAGCGCCCCGTTCAGGCCGAACGCAAACGCCAGCAGATTTCCAAAGAAATCACCTTTGATGATGATTATGTCCTCAGCCAATGCACGCCCTACTGGCCACAGCTGCTGCAACAGGTCTGGGCCAGTCTGGAAAAAAAGCAGCTCTGTGCCCGCGGCGTGTCAGTCAAACTGAAACTGAAAAACTTTCAGGTGTTACAGCACAGCAAAAGCTTTCAGCATATTTTTACTCATCCGCAGCAGCTGGCACAGGCGTTACAGCTATTAATTGAGGAAATGCATATTTCGCCCCAAGAAAAGTTCCGGTTAATTGGCGTGGGAGTTTATCAACTGTCCTCACCAGCCCAGCAGCCACAGCTCAGCCTACTTTAGGCTTAAAATTGTGCAGGAATTGATCAAAAGAATAAAAATGATACAAAATGCGCTTCACAATGGGCAAAATTAGAGTAATCTATCTGCGCAATACATTTATCCATGTATGTGCTGAGATGCTGAAAATCACCTTTACTTTCAGCATGCTGTCCTGTGATTGGCGTGATGATCTATCCGAATATTACAGGACAACTCTGACGTTCCCATGGATGGCTGTATCGTCTCCCGCCTTGCTGTAACCTGCTTCTTTTTATCTGATTTTCTATCGCATTATCCCGATCTATTCCCTTCAGATCACCGGCTTTTTGCGTCCTAAAATTCCCATTTTTCAAATCAAAATCGCCACAAGATTGATGGATTTCCGTACCAACTCCGGCAGCGCTGGTGTTCTGTACTGGCGCTTCATGGCAATATAGTCACATTGCCAGAGCAGCCGAGGTGCTGCTTGCCCATCTACAGGATTTTGTTATGACCGTACAACGTTTACATGTCGCACAGCGCTATTCAGAAATTGCCATTTCAGGCCATCTGGTGCATTTGGCCGGCCAGCTGGCAGAAGACACCAGCCTGGATATTCGCGGTCAGACCCGCCAGACCCTTGAGATAATTGACCGTTTACTGGCTGAAGCCGGCACCGATAAAAGTCATATCATGTCGGTCATGATTTTCTTAAAAGATATCGAGCAGGACTATGCTGCCATGAATGAAATCTGGGATGCCTGGGTCGCCGATATTGAAGCGCTGCCCCGCACCTGTGTGGAAGCCAAGCTGTATCAGCCCGAAGTCCTGGTTGAAATGACTGTGGTCGCGGTTAAACCATAAAAATTTGAGATAAAAAGCATCTGTTTAGATGCTTTTTTTCAACCCAACGCGCCCATTCTGCGCGCTGAGGCCGGATAGAACGCCAATTTCTTTTTTGGCAGATCAAGCGCCTCCAGATTTTCAGCGCCCTCCAGTAACCCAAATTCTTCACGCAACTGCTTATATTCCGGCACCTGATCAAAGCTGATTACGGTATAACCGGCCATCCGCAGCAATTCATTCTGATACTGAATATGCTGACGTTTTAAGGTCAGGGTATCATCCAGGGTAATCACGGCCAGTACCTGATAAGCATCATCCAGCACCACAAAGTCCGCCACCATATTGCGGTATTTATTGCGGGTACGCGGCAGTTTGGTGGTCAGTAGCGCATCAAAAGACACATGGGTCAGCACGGTATGGGTCGGTAAAATTTCTTTCAGCCGGGTATAGGTCAGCTGCTCATTCAAACTGAAAATAGCGCGGCGTTTCAGGGTACTGTCGGTCTGGCGTTTGGCCTGAATGGCATGCCTGGCTGCCATGATCAGCAACCCTGCCAGAATAAGACTTGCGAGAATAATATAAACAGTCATGAGGTTAATCCTTTAATACTCTATTCTTATAATTTATTCGGTATCTCACCGATTATTTTTCAAATACAAGTATAACGTTTTGCTTATTATAAATAGGTTAAATTTAAGAAACTTAAAGCAATGCTGACGAAAGATGCATAAACACTGACAGTCTGTTGCAGAGCAAGTTTCCAGGAAAAACCATCTCCTTGTTTTTCCTCAAGCTAATGTATACCAACTTTTATGAGCTTCACAATTCTTTTCAAACCGATTGTCTGACAAATCCGACAAAATGTGAACCAGAAAAAGGACGCACTTGGCGTCCTTTCCTGATTTAAGCACGAGATTTTGGCTTAGACTTACCTTTGGCCTTTGCACCGCCAAATGGACGTTTTTCGCCGGTTTCACGTGGAGGCAAACCGGTATGCTGGGTCAACATCTGGCCTTTTTTCGGACGATTCGACTGACCCTGATTTTGCCCTTGGCCACGGTTGCCATGCTGACCGGTACGTTTCTGTGAATCTCCGGCCTGGGTCGAGTTTTTCTTACGCGCTGACTGGTACTGCCCTTCCATACCTTGCGGCTGATAGGTTGGAATCAGATGCTGCTTGGAATTGCCAATCAAATCGGCACGGCCCATCTCTTTTAAAGCCTCACGTAACAATGGCCAGTTGTTTGGATCATGGTAACGCAAGAAGGCTTTGTGCAGACGACGACGTTTCTCTCCTTTCACAATATCGACATCTTCGGTATAACGCGCCACTTTGGCCAGCGGGTTTTTACCGGTGTAATACATGGTGGTGGCGGTGGCCATTGGCGATGGATAGAAGGTCTGTACCTGATCGGCACGGAAACCATTCTTTTTCAGCCAGATCGCCAGGTTCATCATGTCGTAGTCGGTGGTGCCCGGATGCGCCGCGATGAAATACGGAATCAGATACTGTTCCTTGCCGGCTTCCTTGCTGAAACGATCAAACATTTGCTTGAAGCGGTCATAGGTACCAATACCGGGCTTCATCATCTTCGATAACGGACCTTTTTCGGTATGTTCCGGTGCAATCTTCAGATAACCCCCAACGTGGTGGGTCACCAGTTCACGCACATATTCCGGATTCAGTACCGCCAGGTCATAACGCAGACCGGAACCAATCAAAATCTTTTTAATGCCTTTAATCGCACGTGCTTTACGGTATAGCTGGGTCAGTGGTGCATGATCGGTATGCAGGTTCTGACACACGCCTGGGAATACACAGGACGGCTTACGGCAGTTCTTTTCAATTTCCGGATCTTTACAGTGCAAGCGGTACATGTTAGCGGTTGGACCACCTAAGTCCGAGATAATCCCGGTAAAGCCCGGTGCGGTATCACGGATTTTTTCCACTTCACGTAGAATCGACTCTTCCGAACGGTTCTGGATGATGCGGCCTTCATGTTCGGTAATCGAACAGAACGTACAGCCCCCAAAACAGCCACGCATGATGTTCACCGAGAACTTGATCATGTCGAACGCCGGGAAACGTGCATCGCCATAAGCTGGATGTGGCAGACGTGCATATGGCAGGTCAAACACATAATCCATTTCTTCAGTGGTCAATGGAATTGGTGGTGGATTAATCCAGACATCACGCTCGCCGTGTTTTTGCACCAAAGCACGTGCGTTGCCCGGGTTAGTTTCCAAATGCAGAATACGGTTGGCATGTGCATATAGCACCGGATCATTAGCCACGTCTTCAAAAGATGGCAAACGAATAACCGCCAGTTCACGTGGTGGCAGTTTATGCTTAATGGCTTTTGAGGCCGGTTGCAGCTGAACAATCTGCGTATCGGCATCCAGGTTGTCGCCTTCACGGACAATCGGATTGGCCACCATTTCTTTTTGGAAATTCTGGTACTGGCTTAAGCTGTTACCCTTTTCTTTTTCAACTTCACAGCCATCAATATCTTCGGTCATCACATAGGGGTTGATGATCGGATCGACACGGCCAATGGTATCGACATCATTGGAGGCGATTTCGACAAACTTGGCTTTGGCCGCACGGTTATGTTTATTGATGATAAAGGCAGTACCGCGCACATCGGTGATATCGGTAATTTTTTCGCCTTTGGCCAGACGGTGCATCACTTCAATAATGGAACGCTCGCCATTACCGTACATCAATAAATCGGCTTTTGAATCCATCAGAATTGAACGACGGACTTTATCTGACCAGTAATCATAATGCGCAATACGACGCAGTGAACCTTCGATCCCGCCAAGCAACACCGGCACATCCGGGAAGGCTTCACGACAGCGCTGGCAATACACGGTTGCAGCACGGTCTGGACGTTTGTTCGGGACATTGTCTGGTGAATAGGCATCATCCGAGCGGATTTTGCGGTCCGCGGTATAACGGTTGATCATCGAGTCCATATTGCCGGCGGTGACGCCCCAGGCAATATTCGGTTTACCTAAGGCACGAAAGGCCTCGACATTGGTCCAGTCAGGCTGCGCGATAATTCCGACCCGGAAACCTTGCGCTTCCAGCACACGGCCAATAATACCGGATACAAAAGATGGATGATCAATATAGGCATCGCCGCAGACCAGAATAAAGTCACAGCTATCCCAGCCGAGTTGGTCCATTTCCTCGCGTGACATCGGCAAAAATGGCGCGGGTTCAAAACATGACGCCCAATATTTGTCGTAATCAAACAACGCTTTCGGCGCGGTTTGAGCGGTATAAGCAGTAGACATGGCTAGCAATTCTCGGCTGGCAGATGGAAGATCAGAAAAGATCGAAAGATGAAAGCCGAATATTTTAGCATGAATTCCAAGTCGCTTGCTTGATTATAATTTATACAAAATCAAGTTTTTAATTTTTCATCTGTGCCGTGGGTGCAGTGCTGCTTAATTTTTTCAGATATAGGGTCAATATCAGGCCCAACAACAGCAGACTTGCGATAAAGATCAATAAACCAGGCCAGTCCCAGCGCTCCCAGATCAGACCGCTACCACTGCCGAGCACGCTCGAGCCCAAGTAATAGCAGAACAGATATAAAGATGAACCCACCGCCCGATACTGTAATGATTGCACGGTCACCCAGCTGCTACAAAGAGAATGCGCTGCAAAAAAAGCAAAGGTAAAAATCAGCAGCCCGACTAACACGACCGCCAGCTGATTCAGTAACATTAGCGCCAGACTGGCCCACATCACCAGCAGCATCAACGGTAACACTTTTTCCCGGCCAAACTTTTGTCCCCACTGTGCTGCCCGTGGTGAACTGTAAATTCCAGCCAGATAGGCCACAGAAATCAGCCCGATCCAGGTTTGTGGCAAAGCAAAAGGCGCATCCAGCAGATGATAGCTCATGTAGTTAAATACCGAGACAAAGCATCCCATTAGAATAAAGCCCTGAAGAAACAGAATTCTTAATTTTGGATCGGCCAGATTTTTGGCAAAGGCCTGTTTAAAGCGCGATAACTGAATTGGATAGGACTGGAAATTCCGGGAATTGGGCAACAGCCAGTAAAACAGAATCGCAATCGCCAGGTTAATCACACCAATGATTAAAGTTGCATATTGCCAGGAAATAAAATCCACCAGGACTCCGGCAATTAAACGGCCACTCATGCCGCCAATTGCGGTGCCTGAAATATATAAGCCCATGGCAAAGCCAACATCTTTGGCCGCAATTTCTTCGCCAATATAGGTCATTGCCACCGCGGCCACCCCACTGACTGCCATGCCAATCAGGACACGGGTGCTGAGAAAAAATGACCACTGTGGCAATAAAGCACTGGCTATTAACAGTAAGGCCGCAGAGAACAATGCCACGACCATAATCTGTTTACGCCCGACCCGATCTGAAATCAGTCCGGTAAATAATAGAGCGGCGGCCAAAGCAAAGGTCGAAAAAGATAAGGGAAAACTACTTTGGGTCGGACTGACCTGAAAGAACTGGGCCAGAATCGGCATCATCGGTTGAACACAGTACAAGGCAGAAAAGGAGGCAAAACCGGCCAAAAACAAAGAGAGAAGAATGGCCTTAAACTGAGGAGAATCGTGCTCAATTTGCTGAGTCTGGCTTTGGGAATCTGACATATACACTCCAATTATATTATGAGTATACGCCGGTTCCGGTTAAATTGGGGGCTTCAATTTCAACCGATTAAAAGCTGGTTTAAACGGAGAGAAGAACCCTCGATAAATTCTACTTTCTTAAGCACACAAATTTTCTG